>NZ_JBGFFF010000055.1:0-28732 GCF_056175785.1 Acidovorax sp. LjRoot204 | reverse complement strand
CCCCACAGCAGCGCGCAGTACACCACCAGTGGCGCCAGCGTGA
This sequence comes from Acidovorax sp. LjRoot204, assembly GCF_056175785.1. Taxonomy (NCBI): domain Bacteria; kingdom Pseudomonadati; phylum Pseudomonadota; class Betaproteobacteria; order Burkholderiales; family Comamonadaceae; genus Acidovorax; species Acidovorax sp. LjRoot204. The sequence continues at coordinate 28,689 of NZ_JBGFFF010000055.1, read as the reverse complement.
TGCGGTAGCAGCGCAGCACAAACACGCACAGCGTCTGCACCGCATCGGCAGCGTGGTACGCCGCCACCCAGACCAGCACCGTGCCGGCCACGGCTGCCACGCTGGCGTTGTCGGTGTAGATCTGGCTGATCGAGTGTCTTGCTATCAATAGAATAGCTGCCAAGGCAATACCCACTAGCGCAGCGAGTGAAAAACCCATCAAAACCACCTGACGGGCTCGCTGGGGCTGCTGTGCGCCCAGCCAGTAGCTCACCCTCGCGCTGGTGGCGATGGACAGCGACAGCGGCACCATGTAGAGCACAGCAGCCATGTTGGCGGCGATCTGGTGGGCGGCCGCCGAGGTGGTGCCCTGGCGCGCGATGAACAAGGCCATCAGGGTGAAGGAGGTCACCTCCACCATCACAGCCAGCCCTGCTGGAATGCCGAGCCTGGCAAAGCCTGCAATCGTGGGCCAGTGCGGGGGCTCCATGCGGCGCCACAGCCCCAGAGGGGTATAGATGTCCTGCGTGCGCAGCAGCCACACCGCCAGGGCCAGCATGCTGCAGTTGACGACCAGTGTTGCCCAGGCGCAGCCCACCACCCCCTGTGCAGGCAGGCCCCCGCCGCCAAAGGTGAACCACACCGACAGCGGCAGCTTGATCAGCAGCGAGCCCACCTGTAGCCAGGTGACCAGACGCGGATGGCCCAGGGCCTGGTTGAGGGTGCTGTAGATCCGGAACAGCAGGGCGGGTGGGAGTGCCAGTGCCAGCACAGCCAGGTAGTTTTCTACCTGCGGGCGAAGCGCAGGGGGTACCTCCGTCCAGCGCAGCAGCGCGCCCGGCGATAGCAGCACCGCCATGCCCACCACTGAAGCAGCAGTGCACAGGTACAAGGCCTGTCGCAGTGATCGGCCTACGGCCTCAGGCTGTTGCGCGCCGCGCTGTTCGGCCCATACGGGGAGGAGTGCCTGCAGCACGCCGATCAGTGCGACGTACACACTGATGAAGATGGCCGACCCCACGGACAGCGCGGCCAGCGACGATTCGCTGTAGCGCCCCGCCACGATGGTGTCCGTCACCCCGAAGGCCATGACCGCCAATTGCCCCGCCAGCACAGTCACGGCGTGCCGGGTGATGGTGGACAGCTCCGACATCAGCGGGCCGGGGCCGCCCGGCGGAACAGCAGCAGGTTCTCGTTCTTGTCGGTGGGGCGGGGCAGGGTGGCCCGGGCTTCCCACAGCTCAGCGCGGACCATGCGCTCGGACGCGGGCCAGGAGGCGCTGTCCACCAGCAGCCACTGGCATTCATCCTGCAGGCCCGCGCGCTGCAGTGACAGCTGTCCATGGAACTGCAGAGCCGCCACCTGAGCACGGTTCAGCCCCACGGTCTGAATGCACCCGGGCTCCGGCCCCAGGGCTGCCACCACACTGCGCACCTGCGGACCATAGCTGCGTGCGTAGTCCAGCAGGGGCAGCCACAGGGTCATCAGCAAAAGCCAGCCCAGGGCAGCACCACCTGCGGGCAGCACCAGGCTCTTCCAGATGGGGGCCCGGTTGCGGGATGCGCGCCACCACGCCAGACCACACCAACCCACAGTGGCCGCCACGGCCACCAGCAAAGCCAGTGCAGAAAACTGCGGCACGAACCCGGGCGCCAGCTTGGCCACGTTGGCGGCAGGTTTGGCAGGCACCCCGGTCTGCATGGCAATCCAGATCACCCAGATCGCGAGGGCCGATGCGGTGAAGAACAGCAGCGTGAACCAGTCGATCAAGGCCCCCACGCTGCGGCGCAGCGTAGGCAGGGCAAAGGCTGCCAGCGCAGCCAGGGCGGGCAGGCCCAGCAGCAATGCCCGGTCGGCCGGCTGGGTGGTGATGGTGGCGCCAATCGACACCAGAGTGAACCACAGGGGCAGCAGCAGGTGCCGTTGGCCAGGGCGGCTGAAGATCTGCTGGCGCCAGCGCCACAAGGTCCACAGTGCCAGTGGCCAGGCCGGCCAGCCAAACCACAGCAGCAGGCGCGCCAGACTCAGCCAGTCCTTGCCACCACCATCGAACCCCACAACACGCCAGCGCCAAAGGTCCAGACCCTGGGCCAGGGCAGCAGCCGCCAGTGTGGCTGCGGCCAGCACGGCGGCCCAGCGCCAGCGGCGGTCGGTGTTGCCAGCGGGCGCAAACAGCGCCAGCAACGCTCCACCCATGCCCAATAAGGCCGTAAGGGCGGGGGCTCCGGACAGCGTGAGCCCGGCCATGCCCAGCACTATGGCCACGGCCGGCGCCACGGTGCGGTGAGGCATGGCTGCCACCGCAAAAAACAGCAAAGCGGTGCAGCCAAGCTGTGCCAGATAGCTCGTGACCTCATGCGACAGTTGCGCCAGACCCAGGCAGGCGATCAGCGCCAGCAAGGCGCCATCGGCAATGGCACGCGCATAGTCCAGTGGGGAAGCCTCGCCGCCAAAAGCAAACGCAACCGGTTGGGCGCCTGGGCTGCGGGCCAGGTAGTACACGCCATACCAAGTGGCCATCAGGGTGATGACCAGGAGCGCGATGAACGGTATGCGGGCCGCCATCTCCGGCGACAGCCAAGCCGGTGCCATCTGCACGGCCCAGGCCCCCAGCCAGTAGGGCAGCAGCCCTTCGGTTTCGGGGGGCATGCCACCGAGCAGCGGACTGAGCCAGGGAGTACGCCCCTGGGCGAGCTCCAGCATGTAGCCAAAGGCGGTGACGTCTGCGTTTTTCCACGGATCCCGGCCCACAAAGCCGGGCACTACGTAGGCAATGCACAGCAGCAGCAGAGCCCAGCGGGGCAGTGGGCTGACGGCGTTCTGGGTAACGATGGCGGGGGTGGGTGGAGTCACGCGGCAGTGGGTGGCTGGGCAAAGGAGCCACCGAGAATAAAGGCAAAACCCATGAAAAAAGGCAGCCCGGTTGCCCGGGCTGCCTTTTTGGCGGGATCGCAGGGGCGAATTACTTCGCTGCGGTCTTGCCGAAACGGTTGCGGAAGCGCTCCACGCGGCCACCCATGTTGTCCACGGACTTTTGCGTGCCGGTGTAGAAGGGGTGCGACTCAGAAGAGGTATCCAGCTTGAACAGCGGGTATTCCTTGCCTTCGTGGGTTTCAGTTTCCTTGGTGTTCACGCACGAGCGGGTCACGAACTTGAAACCGTTGGACAGGTCCACGAACAGAACTTCGCGGTAGTTGGGGTGAATGCCTTCTTTCATGATCTTCCTTTGAGTCAACTGCGGGAGCCGCACCGGCCAGTCCGATGTACTTTCCGCAAGAAAAAGCCCTCTATTATTGCACAGGCTGAGAATTAGCCCCCGCGACGCATCATGTCGAAGAAGTCCACATTGGTCTTGGTGGCCTTCATGTTCTTGATCATGAGCTCCATGGACTCGATTTCGTCCATGTTGTACATGAACTGGCGAAGGATGCGGGTCTTTTGCAGAATCTCGGGGGCTAGAAGCAGTTCTTCGCGGCGGGTGCCGCTCTTGTTGAGCTCGATGGCAGGGAACACGCGCTTTTCGTACAGGCGGCGGTTCAGGTGGATTTCGCAGTTGCCCGTGCCCTTGAATTCTTCAAAGATCACTTCATCCATGCGGCTGCCGGTATCGACCAGCGCCGTGGCGATGATGGTGAGCGAGCCACCTTCCTCAACTTTGCGCGCAGCGCCAAAGAAGCGCTTGGGGCGCTGGAGTGCGGCGGCATCCACACCACCGGACAGCACCTTGCCGCTCGACGGCACGACGTTGTTGTAGGCGCGGGCCAGGCGGGTGATGGAGTCCAGCAGGATCACCACGTCCTTCTTGAGCTCGACCAGGCGCTTGGCGCGCTCGATCACCATYTCGGCCACGTGCACGTGGCGSGCGGCGGGCTCGTCGAAGGTSGAGGCRATGAYCTCKCCCTTSACSGTGCGCTGCATTTCGGTCACTTCTTCRGGSCGCTCGTCCACCAGCAGCACCATCAKGTGCACKTCGGGGTTGTTGGCCGTAATGGCGTGGGCGATGTGCTGCATCATCACCGTCTTGCCGCTCTTGGGCGGCGCGACGATCAGCGCACGCTGGCCGCGGCCAATGGGCGCGATGATGTCGATGATSCGGCCGGTGATGTTCTCTTCGCTCTTGACGTCGCGCTCCAGTCGCATCTGCTCCTTGGGGAACAGGGGCGTCAGGTTCTCGAACATCACCTTGTGCTTGTTCTGCTCKGGYGGRCCGTCGTTGACCTTGTCGAGCTTGGTCAGTGCAAAGTAGCGCTCGCCGTCCTTGGGCGTGCGCACTTCGCCTTCGATCATGTCGCCGGTGTGCAGGTTGAAGCGACGCACCTGGCTSGGGSWGATGTAAATRTCGTCSGTRCTGGCSGTGAAGCTGGTGTCSGGGCTGCGCAGRAAGCCGAAGCCRTCRGGCAGGATTTCSAGCACGCCGTCTGCAAACACCTGYTCRCCSGCCTTGGCGCGCTTCTTGATGATSGCRAACATCARCTCCTGCTTGCGCATGCGGCCSRYGTTTTCGATYTCRAGYTCTTCRGCCTGCTTSAGGACTTCAGACACGTGSAGTGCCTTGAGTTCGTTTAAGTGCATGGAWTGACTCCTTGGCGGAGCTGGTATGAATCTTGGGGGAGGTGGGCTGATGCCGAATGGGCTGCTGTTTGCAGGTCCGGCTCGCCAGGGATCTTGGTCCGGCTGCCAATGCGTGCAGACCGGTGATCTGTGGGAATTATGACAGGAAAAAATGCGGGGGCCTCAGGGGCGCAAGGTGTGGGCTTGCGCAACTGCCAGCGTGTTGTTTCCCCGCAGGTCTATCGCTTAACAAAAAAGCCCCATCGGCATTCGTACCGAGGGGGCTTGGGGCAGTGGGTCAGGCCAGTTGTTGGTCGATGAAGGCGGTCAACTGGGCCTTGCTCATCGCGCCGACCTTGGTGGCTGCCAGCTGGCCATCCTTGAACAGCATCAGGGTGGGGATGCCGCGGATGCCGAACTTGGCGGGGATTTCGCGGTTCTCGTCCACGTTCATCTTGGCGATCTGCAGCTTGCCTTGGTAGGTGCCTGCGACTTCGTCCAGGATGGGCGCAATCATCTTGCAGGGGCCGCACCACTCAGCCCAGTAGTCCACCAGCACGGCGGAGCCCGGTTGGAGCACGTCGGCTTCAAAGCTGGCGTCGGAGACATGTTTGATGAGTTCGCTGGCCATGGCGGAATTCCTTGATTTTGGGCGGGTTGCGACCGGTGTACGTTTAAAGTCTGGGCATTGTGACAGAAACCAATCCCACGTTCACCGGTGTGGCCGGGTCTTGCGACGCTATGACAGTCATAGCGAAAAGCGATCAAACCAGTGGATTTGCGGCCGCAAGCACCGCCCTCTGGCAATGCGCACTGGCCCGGGTGGCCGCGCATGCCCAAGCCCATGGTGCCCATTTGGCGCGTACGGTGGTGCTGGTGCCCTACGCCCAGCTCATGCCCTGGGCGCAGCGCCATTGGGTTCAGCAGTTCCCGCAGAGCTTTGCACCACGTTTTGAAACCACTCGCAACTGGGCTCGCCAGCTGCAAGCTTTCGAGCCCACGGGCGACGACCTGGCGGGCGACGTTGCGCGCGACACGCTCATGGCCCGCACCTTGCTCGACCGTGTGGGGCAGGGCGGGCAGCGCGAGGTGCTGGCCACGCCACTGCAGGAGGYTGCAGCCCAATTGGCCCCGGTGATTGCTGCCGTGCCCCCAGCCCTACGCGCTGCCTGGGGTGACGAGGCACGGAAGCTGCTGGCCACGCCGGAAGAAGGTACCGCCCTGCATTACGAGGCCTTGGTGGCTCGCTTGGCGCTGGAATGGGCACTGGCATCGCGCTACGCGACCGATGTGCTGTTTGAGCCCGGCGTTCGCGRGGCGGTGGATGCGCTGGTGGTGCTGGAGGGATTTCAGTCTGACACRCTGACCCGGGCCCTGCAGGCGCATTGGGGTGAGCAAGGTGTGTGCATTGCGCTCCCCGCGTTGGTCGGTGATGCGGGTTCAACATCGCAGTGGGCCCTGCACGCCGCAACGGACGCCGAAGACGAGGCCCACCGTGCTGCGGCCTGTGTGCTGCGTCATGTCGAGCAGGGTCGGGTGCCCGTGGCCCTCGCGGCCACTGACCGCGCACTGATCCGCCGTGTCCTGGCCCACCTGGACAGCAGTGGCGTATTGGTGCGCGACGAAAGCGGCTGGATTCTGTCCACCACGCGCGCCGCTTCACGGGTCATGGCCGTGCTGCAGGCCGCTGCGTGGAATGCCTCTTCCAACGAGGTGCTGGACTGGGTCAAACACACCCCAGCGCTGATGCCTGGCGAGGTCAATCGCCTGGAGCAATGGCTGCGCAAAGGTGTGGTGCAGCACTGGAGCGCCGCCGCCCAGCTGGGTTTGATGGGCGACGTGGGTGCGCAGCCCCACTTGGCCCGCACCGTGGCCACCGTAGAAGCATGGCGCAGCACCCTGCGCGCTGCACGGCCGCTGGCGCAGTGGCTACCCGCTTTGCGCACGGTGCTGGAGCAGGCCGGCCAATGGCAGGGTCTCCAGGCCGACCCTGCTGGCATGCGGGTGCTGGCCGCTCTGCGCCTGCAGGACGGTCAGCAGTCAGAGCTGGACGGCTGGGGCGACAGTGCGGGCCGCCGCATGACACTGGCCGAATTCACCCGTTGGGCCAAAGACGTGCTGGAGGCCGGGCGCTATGTGGCCGCGCAGGCGGCTGGTGCCCCCGTGGTGGTGGTGCCTATGCCGCAACTGCTGGGCCGCCCTTTCGCCGCCGCCGTGTTGCCGGGTTGCGACGAAAAGCGYCTGCAACCTGCTCCCGAACCCGCTGGCGACTGGACACAGGCCCAGCGCGAGGCATGGGGCCTGCCTACGCGCCAGTCGCTGGAGGCTGCCCAGYGTGCCGCCTGGGCCCATGCCCTGCGCACGCCGGTGGTGGATGTGCTGTGGCGCACCGGTGACGAAGGCGGTGAGCCCCTGCTGGCCAGCGCGCTGGTGCTCGCCCTGCAGCTGCATGGTGCCGCCCTGCCGGGAGCCGATGAGCGCGGTGCGCGCGAGGTGGTCGCCACTCCCACGCTACGCCCCTTGCCCGTGGGCCAGGCGCTGCCGGTGACCCACCTGTCATCCACGGCGTATTCCGATTTGCGCCACTGTCCTTACCGCTTCTTTGCCCAGCGCCAACTGGGCCTGCGCGAGGCCGACGAGCTGGATGCCGAAGTGGACAAGCGGGACTTTGGCACCTGGCTGCACGCGGTACTGCAGCATTTTCATGAAGCCTTGCTGGCGGAGCCGACCGATGGTCTGGATGAGCGCCGCGTGCGCATGGACGCCGCCGCCGAGGCCGTCACCCGCGAGCAGCGTTTGCGGGACGGCGACTTTCTGCCCTTTGCCGCGGGCTGGACGCAACTGCGCGACGGCTACCTGCAATGGCTGGCAGGGCATGAGCAACAGGGCGCCACCTTCCGCCAGGCCGAGTTCAAGGCCCGTCAGCCGCTGGGCGATCTGGAACTCATCGGCACCATCGACCGCATCGATGGGGTCTCGTCCACCGGCGAGCCTGCGGTACTGGTGATTGACTACAAGACCGAAAGCGACAGCGTGACCCGCCAGCGCATCAAGTCCGGTGCGGAGGACACCCAACTTGCTTTTTACGCAGCCTTGTTGAGCCACGACACCCTGCGAGCGGCTTATGTCAATGTAGGCGAGCGCGGCGAGACACAGCTGCACGAACAAGACGAGGTGGTGCACCTGCGCGATGTGCTCATCGAAGGCATCCAGCACGACATGGCCCGCATCGCCGCCGGCGCGCCGCTGCCCGCGCTGGGCGAGGGATCGGTGTGCGAGTTCTGCGCCGTGCGCGGCCTGTGCCGCAAAGACTACTGGGCGGACGCTGAACAGGCGTTGCCCGCGCAGGAGACGCCATGACCGAGAGCCATTCCCCACCCGCCCAGGCCGCTTACGAACACAACGGCCGCCCCGTATCGCGCGAGGCCTTCTACGCCATCGCCTGCGACCCTGCTCGCAGCGTGGCGGTGGAGGCCTGCGCCGGYGCGGGCAAGACCTGGATGCTGGTSTCGCGCATSCTGCGSGCGCTGCTCGACGGCTGCGMGCCGCACGAGATCCTGGCCATCACCTTCACCAAGAARGCSGCCGGYGAAATGCGCCAGCGTTTGCAGGAGTGGCTGGAGCAGTTCAGCCACAAGCCGCTGGAGGAACTCACGGCCGAGCTGGTTGCAAGGGGAATCAGCCCCCAAGGTGCACTGGACAAGCGCGAGGCGCTGCAAAATCTATACCGCCAGCTGCTCACTGCAGGCCGCCCGGTGCAGATCCGCACCTTCCACAGCTGGTTTGCCGCGCTGCTGGGCACGGCGCCGCTGGCGCTGCTGCAACAACAAGGCCTGCCCGCGCACTTTGAGCTGCTCGAAGACGATGCCGAGGCGGTGCGCGAGGTGTGGCCCCCGTTCTTGCAGACTGTGGCTGAGAGCGCCAGCCTGCGTGCCGACTACGAAGCCGTGGTGGCCCGCCATGGCCGCTCGCAAACGCACAAGGCCCTGGCAGCGGCGCTGGCCAAGCGGGTGGAGTTCGATCTGGCGGACGAGGCGGGCGTGGTCGATGCCTCGGTGCCGCCGTTCCAGCAGGCCTACCCCGAACTGGCCGCGTTGGCCGAGCCCGCCGATGCTTTGCAGACCGACGCTGCTCTTCAGCGCTGGCGCAGCCGCGCCAGCGCGCTGGGCGCAGAGGCCAACAAGACCCCCCAAAAGGCGGCCGACGCCATCATCGACGCGCTGGCCTGCGCCGACCTGAACCAGCGCCTGGACCAATTGCGCCGTGCGATGTTCGTGGCCAAGGAAGACCGCCTGTCCAAGAACCTCGAGAAGTTCCCCGCCGCGCAAGAAGCCGAGCCCGAGCTGCAGCGCCTGCTCACCGCACGCCTCCAGCACGAGGCCTGGCAGCACCAGCAGCGCATGGCCCGGCTGGCGCGTTGCCTGATTGCGCAGTTTGTGGCCGTCAAGCAGCAGCACGGCTGGGTGGACATGAACGATGTGGAGCGCACCGCCCTGGTCATGCTGGCGGACCCGGTGCTGTCGGGCTGGGTGCAGGAGCGGCTCGATGCCCGCATTCGCCACCTGCTGGTCGATGAGTTTCAGGACACCAACCCRCTGCAGTGGCAGGCGCTGCATGCGTGGCTGTCGGGCTACGCGGGCTCGGGCGGTGGCTCGGCCGCACCCAGCGTGTTCATCGTGGGYGACCCCAAGCAGAGCATCTACCGCTTTCGCCGCGCTGAGCCGCAGGTGTTCATCGCCGCGCAGRCCTTYGTSCGCGATGGGCTGGGCGGCGAKCTGCTCARYTGCGACCACACACGCCGCAACGCGCGGGGCGTCATCGGCGCCGTCAACGCCGTGATGGGCGAGGCCCAGGCGCAGCACGAAACGAGTGGTTTTCGTGACCACACCACCGAATCCAAACACCCCGGCCAGTTGCTGCGCCTGCCCGCCATCACCGATGCGGACGACGACAGCCAAGGCGCAGCCCGCGACGCCCTGGCCTGGCGCGACAGCCTGACCGAACCCCGGCACGAGGCCGAAGAAACCCAGCGCATGCGCGAATGCACCCAGGCCGCCGCCTGGGTGGCCGCGCAGATCGCCAGCGGCACGCCGCCCAAAGAGGTGCTGGTGCTGGCCCGCAAGCGCGACCGCCTGGCCAGCATGCAAGACGCCCTGCGCGCCCTGCACCTGCCCTGTGTGCAGCCCGAAAAGGCCGACCTGTTTGACGCGCCCGAGGTGCAGGACATGGTGGCGCTGCTCGACGCGCTGGTGTCGCCCACACACGACCTGTCTTTGGCCCGCGCGCTCAAGTCACCCCTGTTTGGCCTGGGTGACGACGCACTGGTCGCGCTGGCGTTGTTGCGCCGCCAGCCGGAACACGCGGGCTGTAGCTGGTTTGATYTGCTATTGAAAAGTGAGCTGCTAGCGCATGAATATCAAGCGCTTGGAGCTGTTTTGGCCCAATATCAGACGTGGGTGGGTACTTTGCCGCCCCACGACGCGCTGCACACCATTTACGAACACGGTGACGTGCTGRCCCGCTTCGCTGCCGCAGCACCGGTCACCCAGCGCCAGTCCGTGCAGGCCAATCTGCGCGCACTGCTGGCGGCATCGCTTCAGCACGACGGGGGGCGCTACCTCACGCCCTATGCCTTTGTGCGGGCCATGAAAAAGGGCGGTGTGCGCGCCCCTGGGCGGGCGGATGCGCAGGCCATCCGCTTGCTGACGGTGCACGGTGCCAAGGGGCTGGAGGCCGATTGTGTGCTACTGCTCGATACCGACACCCGTCCACAAAAGGCCGAGACCATGGGCGTGCTGGTGGACTGGCCTGGCGAGCAGGCCGTGCCGTCTGCCTTCGTCTTTTTGGCCAGCGAATCGACCCCCCCACCCAGCGCAGTGGATGCTCTCGCCGCCGAGCAGCAGGCCCGCAGCCGCGAGGAACTGAACATGCTCTACGTGGCCATGACGCGTGCCAAGCATTGCTTGGCCCTGTCGTCCGTGCAGCCCGGTAACTCGGCCCCCGGCAGTTGGTGGAATCGGCTCGCTCCCTTGGTCACTGAAGTGGACACGCAGGCGTTGGCCCCCGCAGAACATGCCGTGGCGGCCGTAGCGCCCGCGCAGACGTTCACCATCCCCTGCCTGCCCGCGCTGCCCGAGGCGCTGCAAAGCGCGCGCGTGCAAGCCGATGCGGGATTGCCGGGCGACAGCCCTGTGGCCATGCCGGGCGACGGAGAGTCCACCCCCTTGTCGCGCCAGGGCGATGCCATGCACCAGCTGCTGGAGCAAGCCGGCGTGGCTGGTGCCCCACTGGCCGACTTGCGCGCCCAGGGTTGGGCTGCCGCGCGCATTGACCGCCTGGCTCTGGACCACGACATTGCCCCCGCTGCCGCCGCGTTGGCCGCCCGCATGGCGCAGGCCATTCTGGCGGGCGAGGGGGCCTGGGCGTGGGATGCTGCCCTGGTGCAGACCGCCATCAACGAAGCCCCGCTGCACTACCAGGGGCAGAGCCTGCGCATCGACCGCTTGGTGCAGCGCCGCGCGGCACACGCCGGCGATGCAGAGGCCGGCTGGTGGGTGCTGGATTACAAAAGCGCCACCCAACCCCAGCGCCATCAGGCACTGGTGGCCCAGTTGCAGCGTTACCGCGAAGCCGTACAGGCCCTGATGCCGGGCGAGGTGGTGCATGCCGCCTTTCTCACGGGCGATGGGCGGTTGGTAGTGGTGGGCGATACGCCGGGCTCAGCAGGGGCATCGGCGGCCCAGGCCCTCGTGGTGGGGCATACTCGCCCGCCCGTTGCCCCCATTGCGCCGGTTGCTCCAGCACAACCAGAGCGCGCGCCCACCGCGCCAGGCCCTCCGGATTCTCCGCAAGGCTCTCTGTTCTGACATGCCGCCCCCGCAACGCGCTTCTTTATTCAGCAAGGCCCTTACGTGTCCCACCCCCTTCCTCCTTCCGATACATCCCCTGTACTTGCCCAGTCCGCGGAGGCTTTGCAGTGCGACGTGGCCGTCATCGGCGGTGGTCCGGCGGGTCTCATGGCCGCAGAAGTGTTGGCCCAGGCGGGGGTGGTCGTGCACGTGTTTGACGCCATGCCTTCGGTGGGGCGCAAGTTTCTGCTCGCGGGCAAGGGCGGCCTCAACCTCACGCATTCCGAGCCCCACGCGCCTTTTGTGAGTCGCTATGCCGGGCGCGAACCACAGATTGAGCCTCTGATTCAGGCTTTTGGCGGCCCTGAGCTGCGCGCTTGGGCGCAGGGGCTGGGGGTGGAGACCTTYGTSGGCACCTCGGGCCGCGTGTTYCCSACCGACATGAAGGCCGCGCCGYTGCTGCGCGCYTGGCTGCAGCGCCTGCGCGGGCAAGGGGTTCTGTTCCACATGCGCCACCGCTGGCTGGGCTGGGCCGAGGAGGGGGCGCTGCGCTTTGCCGCACCGGCAGGCGAGGTGCGGGTGGCCGCCAAGGCGGTGGTGCTGGCGCTGGGCGGCGGCAGCTGGGCACGCCTGGGGTCTGACGGTGCCTGGGTGCCGCTGCTGGCGCAGCGCGGCGTGGTTGTGGCTCCGCTGCGCCCGTCCAACTGCGGCTTTGATGTGCTGCGTGCAGACGCACCTGCGGGCGAGACGCGCCGCGCCTTTCTGCAGGAGCTGCTGGGCCGCACGCCTGCGCCCACCGTGGGCTGGACGCCGCATTTTGCCGAGAAGTTTGTGGGCCAGCCCTTCAAGACCGTGGCGCTCAGCTTTACCGACAGCCGGGGCCACAGCTTCAGCCGCCGGGGCGAGTTCGTGGTCACGGCCACAGGGATGGAGGGCAGCCTGGTCTATGCCGCCTCGCACCTCCTGCGCGACGAGGTGGAGGTCCATGGCCACGCCACGTTCCACCTCGACCTGCTGCCCGACCATGCGCCTGAGCGCGTGCTGGTGGAAGTGCGCCACCCGCGCGGTTCCCGGTCGCTCTCCAGCCACCTCAAGAGCCGCTTGGGCCTGGATGGCATCAAGGCGGGCATCCTGTACGAACACCTGGGCAAGGACGGAATGAACGACCCCGTGGCACTGGCCCATGCCATCAAAGCCTTGCCCATCACCGTGGTGGCCACGCGCCCGCTGGACGAGGCCATCAGCACGGCGGGCGGTGTGGCCTTCGAAGCGATGGACGCACACCTCATGGCGACGGCGTTACCAGGTGTGTTCTGCGCGGGAGAAATGCTGGACTGGGAGGCGCCCACCGGGGGCTATCTGCTGACCGCCAGCATGGCCAGCGGCCGTGTGGTGGGAGAGGGGGCGCTGCGCTGGCTAGGGCAGTCCGCAGGGGCTTGAGCGGCCGCTGAAGCGCACGGCGCGCTGTGGAAATACTGGAGAGAGGGAAGTTTTTGCGCGACCGCGCAAAAAGAAAGAAGAAGTTGACGAGCCTTACCCCCGGCACTGACTCCACAGTTAGGGCTGCTTGGTTCCCCACCTGACCCGGTTGGCCGCTTCACCATGCGAGGAGGCCCGTCACCGCTGATTGTACGTCGGATGGAGGCCCTGATTTTTCAGTGGCTGTTTTGTTTGCCCTGGTGGCGCCAGGGGCGCATGGCCCAGCCCGTAGAATCGACCGCATGTCCTACCTCGTGCTCGCCCGCAAGTACCGTCCCCGCAATTTCACCGAGATGGTGGGGCAGGAACATGTGGTCCAGGCCTTGTCGAATGCGCTGACCCAGCAGCGCCTGCACCACGCCTACCTGTTTACCGGTACGCGCGGCGTGGGCAAGACCACGGTGTCGCGCATCCTGGCCAAGTCGCTCAACTGCCAGGGGGTGGACGGCACTGGCGGCATCACCGCTACGCCCTGCGGCGTGTGCCAGGCCTGCACCGACATCGACAGCGGCCGCTTTGTGGACTACACCGAGCTGGACGCGGCCTCCAATCGGGGCGTGGACGAAGTGCAAAGCCTGCTGGAGCAGGCGGTCTACAAGCCGGTGCAGGGGCGCTTCAAGGTCTTCATGATCGACGAAGTGCACATGCTGACCAACACGGCGTTCAACGCCATGCTCAAGACGCTGGAAGAGCCGCCTGAGTACCTCAAGTTTGTGCTGGCCACGACCGACCCGCAGAAGGTGCCGGTCACGGTGCTGAGCCGTTGCCTGCAGTTCAACCTGCGCCCCATGGCGCCTGAAACTGTCCTCTCGCACCTCACGCAGGTGCTGGCGACCGAGAACGTGCCTGCCGAGCCCCAGGCGCTACGCTTGCTCTCACGCGCTGCGCGGGGCTCCATGCGCGATGCACTGTCGCTGACCGACCAGGCCATTGCCTTCGGTAGCGGCCAACTGCAGGAAGCCGGTGTGCGTCAGATGCTGGGTGCGGTGGACCGCTCCTATGTGTTCCGGCTCATTGAAGCTCTCGCCCAGGGCGACGGCAAGACGGTGGTGGAAACCTCGGACACGCTGCGCATGAATGGCCTGTCCGCTGCTTCCACGCTCGAAGAGATGAGCGCCGTGCTGCAGCGCATGGCCGTGTTCCAGGCCGTGCCCCAGATGGCCGGTGCCGTGGACGCAGACGACCCCGAGGCTGCTGAAACAGCCCGCCTGTCTGCACTGATGCCCGCCGATGAAACGCAGTTGCTCTACAGCCTGTGCCTGCACGGGCGCGGCGARYTGGGCCTGGCGCCCGACGAGTACGCGGCRCTSACCATGGTGCTGCTSMGKCTSCTGGCCTTCAAGCCTGTCAGCGGCGTCGGCGAATCGGCTGAAAAAAAAACTCTGACGCGGGCTGAAACGCCCCCCTCAGGTGCTGTTGCATCAACTACTGCAGCCCCTGCTGCAGTGGTGGCCACGCCAGGGCCTGTGGGGGGGGCAGCGGTGAAGCCCCCCCAGTCCCTGCCTGTGCCGTCGGCGCCTGCAGCTCCGGTGCGTGCTGCCCCGCCGGTCCCGTCTGCGGCCCCCGCGCCTGCAGTCCCGGCCCCCGTTCCGGCAGTGGCTGCAGGCACCGCACCTTCTGGCGCCGGAGACCATCCATCAGAGTCGTTCAACGATTCTGAGCCACCCCCATGGCCAGGTTCTGACGAGCCCGGTACTGTGACCACTGCGGCTTCACCCGCTGCCACGGCGTTGCCGGTACGCACCGCCGAGAGGTTTGAGCAAAATCCCGATGTAGCGCAATCATTCAAAGCACAGAATGCTCCTGAATATGTAGCAATCCCGGTGCGTGAGTCCCCCGAGCCCGGCGAGCGGTTGCAGCCGCTTCCACTGTCTGCACCGACCCCGGTATCTGCCCGCTACACCCCCACCGAAGAGGGGGACGTCTGGCATGCCACGGTGCAGCAACTGGTGGCAGCAGAGGCCATCACGGCGCTGGTGCGTGAACTGGCCCTGCAGTCGCAGCTGGTGGCGTGCGACGGTGGTCACTGGCTGTTGCGCGTCGAGCGCGAATCGCTCAACCAGCCCACGGCGCGCGAGCGCCTGCGTGCGGCCCTTGAAGCTGCGGGCCATGCGACCCAGATCAGCGTGGAAGTGGGCGTGGTCATCGACAGCCCCGCCCGTCGCAACGCCGCCGCCGCCGCCGAGCGCCAACGCCGCGCGGAAGAAATCGTGCACAACGATCCCTTCGTGCAATCGCTGATGCGTGACTACGGCGCGAGAATCGTGCCGGGCAGTATCAAGCCCGCGTGAGATGAAACACCCCCTGAGTCGCCTTCGGCGCCTTCCCCCTCTCTCGCTTCGCGGGAGGGGAACGCTCCCAGCGCGGCGGGGCGGCCCTTGCGCGGGAGCACTGGTCTGGGCAGCGGCAGTTTCGATGGCCGCTAACGGTGCAAAGCACAATACCGTGAATTTCGGATACTGAATTTCAGTCCCCACGTGGGAATCGATCAACCAGAAAGAAAGCAAAGGAAACCACACCATGTTCAACAAAGGACAACTCGCCGGCCTCATGAAGCAAGCCCAGGCGATGCAGGACAACCTCAAGAAGGCCCAGGACGAACTGGCTWTCATCGAGGTGGAGGGTGAATCGGGCGCGGGYCTSGTGAAGGTSGTSATGACCTGCAAGCACGACGTCAAGCGCATCACCATCGACCCGAGCCTSCTGGCCGASGACAAGGACATGCTSGAAGACCTGGTGGCKGCKGCSTTCAATGCSGCGGTGCGCAAGGCGGAGGAGACATCTTCGGAGAAGATGGGCAAGCTGACGCAAGGTATGCCTGGCCTCCCCGGCGGTATGAAGTTCCCTTTCTGAGGGTTGGCTACCGAGCGGGCCATCTGCGTCGTTGGGCGGTGCTCGCCATCCTCACGTACTTCAAGTACGTTCCGGTGGCTGTGCTCCGTCCGCCTAGCAGCTGATCCCGCTCGCTACGCCCTTGAGGGTGGGTGTAAAGGCAGGGGTAAATTCCCGTTGTTTTCCCGCATCCGTTTGGGCTTGGCCTGTTGAGCCTCGCTCCACTGCTTCGTACGACCTTACGCGCCTTATCTCCAGCCTTTCCATGTCCACCACCAACTCCCTCGACGTTCTGATCCAGGCGCTGCGCCGGTTGCCGGGGGTGGGGGTGAAGTCTGCGCAGCGCATGGCGTTTCATCTGTTGCAGCACGATCGCGAAGGGGCGCTGACCCTGTCGCGGGCGCTCTCGGAAGCGGTGGCCACCGTGCACCACTGCGCGCGTTGCCATACGTTCACCGAGGCCGAGGTGTGCAGCACCTGCCTGGACCCTGACCGCGATGCCACGCGGCTGTGCGTGGTCGAAACGCCCGCTGACCAGTCTGCACTGGAGCGCACGGGGGCCTTCAAGGGGTTGTACTTCGTGTTGATGGGGCGGCTCAGCCCGCTCGATGGTGTCGGTCCCAAGGAGATCGGCCTGCACAAGCTCATGGAGCGCGCAACGGATGGCACCGTTCAGGAGGTGATCCTGGCCACCAACTTCAATGCCGAGGGGGAGGCGACTGCGCATGTGATCAGCGAGGCGCTGAAGAGCCGTGGGTTGCATGTCACGCGGCTCGCGCGTGGCGTGCCTGTCGGCAGTGAGCTGGAGTACGTGGACCTGGGAACGATCGCGCATGCGCTGGTGGATCGCCGGTGACGCCAAGGCGCCTGCCAGCCCGTCGTCCCGACAATGTCTGCGGCTAAAATACTCTCAATTTAATAGCTACCAGCGCTTGTATTTGCTGCGCTGTTGCCCGCAAAAGCCTCGAAAATGAATACCACCTTGCACGTCGCGCGGTTCACCGTGGCCTATTGGTGCGTGCTGTTCGCAGCACTGCTGCCCATCGCTTGTGCCTGGTTGGCCAAAAGTGGCAACTTTGGCAAGTCCCGCAAAGAAGGCGGTTTTGACAACCACGATCCGCGCGGCTGGCTCTCGCGGCAGACTGACTGGCGCGGACGCGCCAACGCAGCGCAGGCCAACAGCTTTGAAGCGCTGCCGTTTTTCATCGGCGCGGTCATCATTGCGCACCTGCTGGGCGCGGGGCAGACGTTGCTGGACCTGCTGGCGTTGTTGTATGTCTTCCTGCGCATCTTCTACGTGATGATGTACGTGGCCGACATGCCGATGGCCCGCAGCGCAGTCTGGGCCGGTGGTTTTCTGGTCAATATTGCCATCCTGTTCATCGGTTACCGTTGAGCGCCCCGGGGGCGCGCCACCCGTCTTGCGGTGTGCTGCGGTTGAAGGCTGTCTATCGCGGTACGTAGTAACCCGCAGGGATTCACCCTGATGCGGTTTCGCCTGTGCTGCGGCACGATTGTTGCAATGCAGCATTGTCTTTTTGCCTGATTCCATGTCTCTGCCTCCACTCACCCGCCGCGCCTTTGGCGCCGTATCTGCCTTGTCGGCGGCTGCGGTGTGGGCGCCTGCCGTCCGGGTGCGTGCGCAGACCGATGGTGCTGCTCTCGGGCGAGTGACCGTGGCGGTCGGAGGGCAGGGCGTTCTGTACCACCTGCCGCTGGCGCTGGCCGATGCGCTGGGGTACTTCCGCCTCGAAGGTTTGGACGTGGTGGTGCGGGACTATTCGGCGGGAGCGCATGCTTGGCAGGCGGTACAGGACGGTGCGGCAGATGTCTGTTCCGGTGCCTTCGAGCACGTGTTGCGTGCGCAGGCGCGAGGTCATGCGTACCGCGCGCTGGTGCTGCAGGGGCGGGCCCCGCAGCTGGCTATGGGTGTGTCACTGCGGTCGGTGCCTGCGTACAAGGACCTGGGCGACCTGGCGGGGCGCAAGGTGGGAGTGTCGTCGGTGGGCTCATCCACCCACCTGGCAGCCAGCCTGATGCTGATGCGTGCGGGCGTGCCGTTGCGCGATGTGGGTTTTGTGGGGGTGGGCTCGGGCACCAATGCCATGAACGCGCTGCGTTCCGGCCAGGTGCATGCACTGTGCCATGCCGATCCCATCATGACCTTGCTGGAGCAGAAGGCTGACACCCGCATCGTGGGCGATATGCGCTCTCTCAAGGCAGGGCAGGACATGTTCGGTGGCACCATGCCCGCCAGCTGCCTGTATGCCCCGCAGGCCTTCATCCAGAAGCAGCCTGCCCAGGCCCAGGCATTGGTCAATGGCGTTGTGCATGCGCTCAAGTGGCTGCAGACGGCAGCACCGGCAGACCTGGTGAAGGCGGTGCCTCCCGCCTACCTGATGGGTGACCGGGGGCTCTATCTGGCGGCGTTCAGCCGGGTGCGCGAGACCTACTCCACCAACGGCCTGATGCCGGACGAAGGTCCGGCTACCGCACTGCGCGTGTTGTCGCGCGTGCTGCCCGAACTGGCCGAGGCCAAGGTCGAACTGGCGCGTACGTCCAGCAACGATCTGGTGCGCAAAGCCCGCCAAAAGTACAGCGTCTGACAAGCCGCTGCGGCGGGAGACCCCAAGGGCCTGCTTACCTCTCCTGCGAGACCGTCAACAGGCTCTGAGGGCCCTGGCATCGACTACAGTGTCAGCCGCCTGCCCACCTGCCACTGCACCGCAATCACACCGTGCGATACGCATTGCGCAGGCTACGCACGCAGCATTTGTGCTGCGCCATTCCCGTGCCATTTTTCAAGGACTATCCACCATGTCGCTGAGCCTCAGCATCGGCCCGCTCGTCTCCCTGATCGCAGGCATCCTCATCCTGGTCATGCCGCGTTTGCTCAGCACCATCGTGGCGCTTTATCTCATCATCATGGGAATCCTGGGGCTGCTGGGCATGCACACGCTCCGGTTCTGATGCATGGGCCCAGCGACCGGCCAAGCAATGCCGGGCTCGCCAGTCCCAGGCGGCTTTGCTGAGGCGTCTGCGGCTCAGCGGCGCTTGACCTTGGAGGGGGATCCGCCACGCCGCGCAGGCGCTGGAGCCTGGCGTTTGCCCGCAGTGGTGGCTGATGCGCGAGCGCTGCCGCCGCTGCTGCGCGCCTGACTCTGGCGCACCGGCAGGTACACCACAATCTGCTGGCCCACCTTGAATGCGGCATTCGCCCGCACATCGTTCCAGTCCGCCACGTTGGCGGCTGCCAACTTGTAGCGCCGCGCAATGCTGGCCACCGTGTCGCCCTTGCCGGCCCGCACCGTGGTGCGGCGGGTGACGATCTCGGGGGTAAGGCTCAGTTGGCCGTTGTCGGCCAAGTGGGACGACACGTCTTGCCGGGTGGTGGTGGAGCGGGGCACCATCAGCGCCGAGCCTGCTTTGATGAGCATGCGCGGCGGGATGTTGTTCATGCTGCGCAGATCCGCCTCGCTCATGCCGGCACGTTGTGCCGCCTCGGCCACCGTCATGGTGGTGGGCACAGACCACACGGTCCAGCTCGCGTACTGGCCTTCACGCTTGGCCTCCAGGTTGCGCTGGAAGACCTTGGCGTTGTCCCAGGGCAGCAGGATTTGTGGCGTCCCGGCGGCGAGGATCACGGGTCGCTTGTACGACGGGTTGAGGGCACGGAAGTCTTCCTCGCGAATACCCGCCAGTGTGGCCACCAGCGACACATCGATGTCGTGCGTGATGTCCACGGTCTGGAAGTAGGGGTGGTTCTCGATCAGTGGCAACTCTGTGCGGAAGGCATCGGGGTTGGCCACGATGTTCTTGACCGCCTGCAGCTTGGGCACATACATGCGGGTTTCCGCGGGCATGTTCAGGTCGGTGTAAGTGGTGCCCAGGCCCAGCTTCTGGTTGCGTGCAATGGCCCGGCTCACGCTGCCTTCACCCCAGTTGTAGGCGGCCAGSGCAAGSTGCCAGTCGCCAAACATGCCGTAGAGYTTTTGCAGGTAGTCGAGTGCCGCCCGGGTGGAGGCGAGCACGTCGCGGCGGTCGTCGCGGAAGGCGTTCTGCTTGAGGTCGAAATAATTGCCCGTAGCGGGCATGAACTGCCACATGCCTGCGGCCTTGGCGCTCGATACCGCTTGGGGGTTGAACGCGCTTTCAATGTAGGGCAGCAGCGCCAGTTCGGTCGGCATCCCCCGGCGTTCCAGCTCTTCAACTATATGGAACAGGTACTTGCTGGAACGCTCCGTCATGCGCTGCATGTAGTCGGGGCGCGTGGCATACCACTGCTCGCGGTCCTGTACCAGCTCATGCTGCAGGTCGGGCATGGCAAAGCCACGCCGGATGCGGTCCCACAAGTCGGCGGGGGCCGAGAGCGATGCCACCTCGCCACTCGTGGCTTGCGCAGCAGTGATGGGTTTGAGCGGGCCGTTGGGGATGACAGGGGTGTGGGGCGACGCAGGGCCCTTGGTGCTGGTGGTGTTTCCGCTGGCGGGCGCCTGGTCGGGCGTCGAGCCCGTAGTGGCGCAGCCTGTCAGCCACAAAAGGCCGGCCAGGCAGGCAATGTGCAAAATTTTCATCGGAACTCGTTTTTCCATTGACGCAGCGCGGCCAGCACCGCTACGGCGTCGTCAAGGGGCACCTGCGCGTCGTAGCCCTGGGCGGCTTGCGCCACCGGGCCCTGCCGCACGCGCAGAAAGGGGTTGATGTCTCGCTCCAGCGCCATGTGCGAAGGCAGTGTGGGCTGGTTCTGCTCCCGCAGGGCTTCGCATTGGCTGCTGTAGTGGAGCAGGGCGGCGTTGCCAGGTTCCACGGCCCGCGCAAACTTCAGGTTAGACAGTGTGTACTCGTGGGTGCAACACACCCGGGTGTTGCCAGGCAGTGCCGCCAGCCGGTCCAGCGAGTCGAGCATTTGCGCAGGTGTGCCTTCAAACAGCCGGCCACAACCGCCTGAGAACAGCGTATCGCCACAAAAAAGCAGGGGCGCTCCGTCCATCTCGCGACAGTAGTAGGCAATGTGGCCCGCCGTGTGCCCTGGCACGTCGATGACTTGGAACTGAAGCCCCAGCGCGTTGACGGTATCGCCTTGCGCCAGCCGCTCCAGCGGCTCGGGCATGCGCTCCCGCGCTGGGCCATACACCCTTGCACCGGTGGCTTGGCGCAGGGCATCGACTCCGCCGACATGATCGGCATGGTGGTGCGTGACTAGAATGGCTTGCAATGACAGGCCCCAGCGGTGCAAGGCCTGCTCCACCGGCGCGGCTTCTCCCGGGTCCACAACGATGGCCTGGCGGCCGTCGTGCAGCATCCAGATGTAGTTGTCGGTAAAGGCGGGCAGCGGTAGCAAGTTCATGAGCGATCAAATTATAGGTTTGCACCACTGGTTCGACTCCCCCCCTGGCCGCTACCTGCTCGCATGGGAGCAGGCACGCTTTGACGAGGCGGTGGCCGATATTTTTGGCTATCACAGTCTCCAGCTCGGCATGCCGCTGCTGGACGGCCTGCGCGCCAACCGCATGCCCCACCAGTGGCTGGCGATGGGGCAGGAGGCCGTGGAGGGCTCCATCGCCTTTGTGGAGACCGGTGATGACGATGGGCCGCTGCAGCGCCGCGCGGTGGACCTGCTCACCGAGCCTGTGGCCTTGCCCTTCCCCGCAGCGAGCCTGGACCTGCTGGTGTTGCCCCACACGCTGGAGTTGAGCATCGACCCCCATGCCGCGCTGCGCGAGGTGGAGCGGGTGCTGGTCCCTGAAGGGCGTGTGGTCATCAGCGGCCTGAACCCCACCAGCCTGTGGGGCCTGCGGCAGCGGCGCGCGCGGCTGTACCAGCGCCTGGGGCGGGGCACGCTGTATCTGCCCGACGTGGGCGAGTTCATCGGCTATCGCCGCCTGCGCGATTGGCTGCGGCTTTTGAACTTCGAGGTCGAATCTGCCCGATTTGGCTGTTATCGTCCAGCGGTGCGCAGCGCGCAGTGGCTGGAGCGTTTTGGCTGGATGGACCCTTTGGGTGAGAAATGGTGGCCCATTCTGGGTGCCGCGTATTTTCTGGTGGCCGTCAAACGGGTGCATGGCATGCGTTTGCTGGAGCCCGCCTGGCGCACCCACCGCCAGCGTGCTGCGGGCACCGTGCCCATCGCCAACCGGGTGTCTCAAAGCGGGGTGAATCCTTCGCGCACTGCGCCCACTGCAGCCCGGCACAAGCCTTGAGCACAGCCTTTCGCGGTTGCCTTGGGCTTCCATGCCCCGTCATGGCAACCATCCACCTCATTGTCAGGAACAGAGTTTGAACCAGGTAGAGATTTACACCGATGGCGCCTGCAAGGGCAATCCGGGCCCCGGCGGGTGGGGCGTGTTACTGCGCTCCGGAGCGACCGAAAAAGAGCTGTTTGGCGGCGAACTGGGTACCACCAACAACCGCATGGAGCTGATGGCGGTGATCGAGGCGCTGTCGGCCCTCAAGCGACCCTGTGCCGTGACGCTGTACCTGGACAGCGAGTACGTGCGCAAGGGCATTACCGAGTGGATCCATGGCTGGAAGGCCAAGGGCTGGCGCACGGCCTCCAAGCAGCCGGTCAAGAACGTGGAGCTGTGGCAGCGGCTGGATGCGCTGGTCAGCACCGGCGGGCACCRCATCGAATGGCGCTGGGTGAAAGGGCATTCGGGCGACCCGGGCAATGAGCGGGCCGACGCGCTGGCCAACCGGGGCGTGGACCAGGCTCTGGGCCGCAGGTAGATCCATTGCCAGCTGCTCACCGCATGCAAGCCTCTTCGGAGGCTTTTTTTGTGCCCGCGTCCGATGCGGCCAGTACGGCCTTCACGCACCAGCGGCGAATGCTCCGGGATATTGCTGCGGGTGGCTGCGACTGCACACACCCACTGTTACATTGTGTGACTGCGCATCCCACCTCACTGGATTGATTGACCCATGGCGTCCAAGAGCAAGTACAAGTACCTCGTTTTCGCTGTCATCGGCATCGCTGCCGCATCGGGCGCTGCCTGGTGGCTGCAGAAGCCCGTGCAGCCGCAGCAGCGTGCCGAGGCCGGGGCGGGCGGTGCAGGCGCTGGCGCTGGCGCATCGGCTGGTGGCGCTACGCCCGCCGGTGCTGGCCGCCCCGTGGCCGTGGAAACGGTGACCGTGCGGCAGATGGCGCTGCGCGACGATGCCGAAGCCGTGGGAAGCCTGCGGTCGCGCCAGAGCGTGATGCTGCGGCCCGAGGTGGGCGGGCGCATCACCCAGCTCAACTTCCGTGACGGCCAGCGTGTGCGGCGCGGGCAAGTGCTGGTGCAGCTGGATGACCAATTGCCGCGTGCGCAGATCCAGCAAAGCCAGGCCGAGTTGTCGATTGCGCGGGCCAACCACAAGCGCAATCAGGAGCTGGTGGCCCAGGGCTTCATCAGCCAGCGTTCGGTGGACGAGAGTGCGGCCAACCTGGAAGTGGCCCAGGCCAAGCTGGCTTTGGCCCAGGCCACGGCCCAGCGCCTGAAGATCCTGGCCCCGTTCGATGGTATCGCAGGCATTCGGGGCGTGAACGTGGGCGACTACCTCAAGGACGGGGCCGATATCGTCAACATCGAAGACCTTGATGCGGTGTATGTCGATTTCCGCCTGCCCGAGCGGTTGCAGGGCAAGGTGCGCCCGGGGCAGACCGCGCAGGTCACCTTTGATGCACTGCCGGGCGCGCGTTACGCCGCCGTGGTGCAGGCCATCAGCCCACAGATCGATGCGGATGGGCGGGCCATCGCGGTGCGTGGCTGCATCGACAACCGCCGCCTGCAGCTGCGCCCCGGCATGTTCGCGCGGGTGACGACCGTGTTTTCCGAACGCAGCGACGCGCTTGTGGTGCCCGAGGAAGCCATCGTGCCCGACGGCACCAGCCCCTATGTGCTCAAGGTGGTAGAAGGCAAGGAGCCCAGCAGCAAGGTGACGCGCCGCACGCCGGTCAAACTGGGCGTCCGTTCACCTGGGTGGGTGGAGGTGGTGGACGGCTTGAGCGCCGGAGACCTGGTGGTCACGGCGGGCCAGCAGCGCATCCGCAAGGACGGCACCGAGGTGCGCGTGGTGGAGCTGGGCAAGCAGGGCAACGGTGGTGCGGCGGCCGCGGCAACGCGGCCGGCTCCGGGCGCTTCAGGTGCTGCGACTGGGGCGGGCCAAAAGGCATCGCCGGTGGCTGATGCGCCTGCGCAGAGCACCTCTGCGGCATCGGCATCTCCATCTCCTTCTGCCGCCCCCTCGGTGGCCCGCGTGATGGCGGCTCGCAGCGAACCCGATCCGCTGCCCGGCCCCAACCCTTGCCAGCTGGCCGGAACCTCCAGCCGGTCCACGCCCACTGGCAGCCGCCCTCCCGTCTGACGGACTGCCGTCCTTACCCTCTGATGCCTCTGGACTGCCATGCAACTCGCTGAAATCTCCATCCGCCGGCCGGTGTTTGCCACCGTGCTGTCACTGCTGGTGCTGTTGATTGGCGCGGTGAGCTTCACACGCCTGTCCGTGCGCGAATACCCCAAGATCGACGAACCCGTGGTCACCGTCAGCGTGCGGTATGCGGGCGCGTCGGCCGAGGTCATCGAATCGCAGGTGACCAAGCCGCTCGAAGACTCCATCGCCGGTATCGACGCCGTGGATGTGATCACCTCCATCAGCCGGGCCGAGCAAAGCCAGATCAGCGTGCGCTTTCGCCTGGAGAAGGACGCTGACAACGCCGCCGCTGAAGTGCGCGACCGCACCGCCCGTGTGCGCAACCGCCTGCCGCTCGCGGTGGATGAGCCCGTGATTGCCAAGGTGGAGGCCGATGCATCGCCCGTGCTGTGGCTCGCCTTCAGCAGCGATACACGGAGCCCGCTGGAGATCAATGACCTGATCAACCGCATCGTCAAGCCCCGTTTGCAGACGGTGACCGGTGTGGCGGATGTGCCGATTTATGGCGAGCGCAAATACGCCATGCGCGTGTGGCTGGACCCCGAGCGCATGGCCGGCTATCGCTTGACCACGCAGGACGTGGAAGACGCCATCCGCCRCAACAACCTGGAACTGCCAGCAGGCCGCATTGAATCGCAGCAGCGCGAGTTCAGCGTGACGTCCCAGACCGACCTGAAAACCCCAGCACAGTTTTCCGACATCGTGATCCGCACGGTCAATGGGTTTTCAGTACGCGTGCGTGATGTGGCCCGGGTTGAAGAAGGCCCTGCCAGCGACCGCAGCCGCGTGCGGCTCAATGGCCGCGATGCGATCTCGGTGGGTGTGATCCGCCAGGCCACGGCCAACCCGCTGGAGCTGTCCAAAGGCGTGCGCGACATGATCCCCTTGCTCAAGGCCGACCTGCCGCCAGACATCGGTATCGACATTGCCAACGACAACTCGCTGTTCATCGACCGCTCCATCAAGAGCGTGTACTCCACCATCATCGAGGCCGTGGTGCTGGTGGCCCTGGTGATCTTTGTGTTCTTGCGCACGTTCCGTGCGTCCATCATCCCCATCATCACCATCCCGGTCAGCCTGGTGGGCAGTTTTGCGCTGATGTCGCTGGCCGGCTTTTCGATCAACACGCTCACGCTGCTGGCGCTGGTGCTGGCCATTGGCCTGGTGGTGGACGACGCCATCGTGATGCTGGAGAACATCTACCGCCACATCGAAGAGGGGCTCGACCCGTTTTCTGCCGCCATCAAGGGCGCACGCGAAATCGGCTTTGCCATCGTGGCCATGACGCTCACGCTGGTGGCGGTGTATGCGCCACTCGCATTCACACCCGGCCGCACGGGGCGCTTGTTCGTGGAGTTTGCGCTGGCGCTGGCCGGGGCCGTGGTGGTGTCGGGCTTTGTGGCGTTGACGCTCTCGCCCATGATGTGCTCGCTGCTGCTCAAGCACAACCCGAATCCCAATTGGTTTGACCRCTCCATGGAGCGTTGGCTTACCGCACTCTCGGATGCCTATGGCCGCCTGCTGCGCTGGATCGTCACGGCCCGCTGGGGTGGTGCGGGCGCGGGGCGCAGTGGCGTGCGGGGTGCGCTGTTCCAGGCCCGCTGGATCGTGCTGGGCGTCATGGCCCTGAGCGGCGCGGCGCTGGTGCTGGTGTTCCCCAGCATGCGGCAGGAGCTGTCGCCGCTGGAAGACCGGGGCACCATTTTGGCCAGTGTGACCGCGCCCGACGGCGCTACGCTGGACTACACCAACCGCTATGCGCTGGAGCTGGAAAAGATCGGCAACACCTACCCCGAATTCGATCGCGTGTTTGCCAACATCGGCAACCCCACGGTGGCGCAAGGCAGCGTGATCTACCGCACCGTGGACTGGGAAAAGCGCGACCGCACCACGCTGGCCCTGGCCAAGGAGCTGCAGCCCAAGGTGGCGGGCCTGCCCGGCGTGAATGCCTTCCTGATCACGCCGCCATCGCTGGGCCAGGGCTTTCGCTCGCGGCCACTCACCTACGTGATCCAGACCTCGGACAGCTACGAAAACCTGAGCAAGGTGGTGGCTGCCTTCATGGCCGAGATTGCGCAGAACCCCGGCATCGTGTCCCCCGACGTGGACCTGCGCCTGAACAAGCCCGAGCTGCGGATCGAGGTCAACCGTGAACGCGCCGCCGACATGGGGGTGAGCGTGGAAGTGGTGGCCAAAGCCATCGAGACCATGCTGGGCGGCCGCACCGTCACACGTTACAAACGCGATGCCGAGCAGTACGACGTGATCGTGCAGACCGAGGCGCGGGGCCGCACCACGCCCGAGAACATCGACACCATCTATGTGCGCGGCCGCAACGACGCGATGATCCCGCTGACCAGCCTGGTCAACGTGCGCGAAAGCGTGAGCCCGCGCGAGCTGAACCACTTTGGTCAGCGCCGCTCGGCCACCATCACGGCCAACCTGTCGTCCGACTACTCGCTGGGCCAGGCCATCACCTTCATGAACGAGACGGCGGCCAGGGTGCTCAAGCCCGGCTACACCACCGACCTGAACGACACCTCGCGCGAGTTCAAGAACTCGCAGGGTGCCCTGGGCGTGGTGTTTGTGCTGGCGCTGGTGTTCATCTTCCTGGTGCTGGCGGCGCAGTTCGAGAGCTTCATCGACCCRCTCGTCATCATGGTGTCGGTGCCGCTGTCGATGATCGGCGCACTGCTGGCGCTCAAATGGAGCGGCGGCTCGCTCAACGTGTATTCGCAGATCGGGCTGATCACGCTCGTGGGGCTGATCACCAAACACGGCATCCTGATCGTGGAGTTCACCAACCAGCTGCGCGAAGAGGGCATGGAGATGGTGGACGCGCTGGTCAAGGCCTCGGCCCAGCGACTGCGCCCCATCCTGATGACCACGGGGGCCATGGTGCTGGGCGCTATTCCCCTGGCTTTGGCCACGGGCGCTGGCGCCGAAACGCGCACCCAGATCGGCTGGGTGATTGTGGGTGGCATGTCGCTGGGCACGCTGCTCACCATTTTTGTGGTGCCCACCATGTACACGCTGTTTGCCCGCAAGGCGGTGCCAGGGGCCAACACAGCCGTGGCCGTGGATCAGCCGGCCCACCCGCTGCACCCGCACGACTATGTGGCCAAGTAGCCTTCAGTGGGAGTGCAAAGCGAGCTGCCAAAACAGCAAAAGCAAAGCAAGACAAGAAAGGGCCCGGCAGGGCCCTTTCTGCTTTCTGTTGTGCAGTGCCAGCGTGAGGACGGTCTGGGTCCAGCGGGTTGCAGTGCGGGTGGCTTAGGCCAGCACCGCCTGCACCGCGTCCTGCAATTCCTGGCCGCTCTGCGGGCGCACCAGGCGTGCCACCTCCTTGCCGTCCTTCATAAAGACCAGTGTTGGCCACAGCTTCACACCGAACGTGCGGCCCAGGCGCTGGCCAGGGCCGTCTTCCACCTTGACGTGGGCAATGTCCGCGTGGTCCTTCAGTGCGGCTTCGATCAATGGCTGGGCGCGCTGGCAGTGGCCGCACCAGGGGGTACCGAACTCGACCACTGTGGCGCCGGGCAGGCGGTCCACATCGTCTCGGGATGGGGATTGTGCAAGGTGTTGGGCGGCGTAGGGCATGGCGTGATTCGCGGTTTGTGAACAGGGCGAGAGGCTGGTTTCAGGTTACCTTGGCGGCCGATGGCATGCACCGGCTGGCGGCGCATTGCCGTGTCAGATCACGCCCTCAAACACCATCACGTCCACTGCATCGCCCACCGCCACATTGCCCTGCCCGTGGTGCAACACGATGAGCCCGTTGGCATGCACCATGGAGCTGAGCACGCCCGAGCCCTGGTTGCCGGTGGTGCGCACCTGCAGCGTGCCGTCGGCTGCGGCGGTGACCAGGCCACGCTGGTATTCGGTGCGGCCGGGCTTCTTGCGCATGGGCTCGGTGCTGATGGCGCGCAGCAGCGGGGGCGCCGCGCGGGTACATCCCATCATGCGCAGCAGGGCGGGGCGCACAAAGGCGAGAAAGGTCACCATCACCGCCACGGGGTTGCCGGGCAGCCCGAAGAGCACTGCGCCACCGGGGGCTGTATTGATATCAGTATTGATATTATTTTGATAGCTGTCAGCGCTTGATGCACTAGCGCTTGAGGCCGAAACGGCTTGATTTTCTGCGTTGCCGATGTGCCCCACGGCCATAGGGCGGCCCGGGCGCATGGCGATGCGCCAGAAGGCCACGTCGCCCAGCTTTTTCATCATGGTGCGGGTGTGGTCGGCCTCGCCCACACTCACGCCGCCGCTGGTGATGATGGCGTCGGCCTGCTGGGCCGCCTGGCGAAAGGCAGCTTCGAGCAGTGCAGGCTCGTCACGCACCACGCCCAGGTCAATCACCTCCACCCCCATGCGCGTGAGCAGGCCGAACACGGTGTAGCGGTTGCTGTCATACACGGCGCCTTCGCGGGGAGCCTCGCCCAGGCTCAGGATCTCATCGCCGGTGGAGAAGTACGCCACCCGCAGTCGACGGACCACCGTGACGCTGGGCAGGCCCAGGCTGGCCACCAGGCCCAGGGCGGCGGGCGTCAGCAGTTCGCCACGGGCCAGGGCCACGCGGCCTTCCATGATG
>NZ_JBGFFF010000054.1:0-29018 GCF_056175785.1 Acidovorax sp. LjRoot204 | reverse complement strand
CTGCAGGAGCAGGAAGCGCAGTGATGGGCGGCACCCGCCGGTTTGACAAACGCGCCGAGAAGAAAAGAGATGCCGCTACGGCGGCGGTGACGAGCCCTGCGGCGGCCGTCAGTGCGCCGCGCCCGCCATGGTCAGTTCGCCCAGGTCCCGCTCCAGCAGGGCGGGGTCGCCCAGTTGCAGCTCGATCAGACGGCGCAGGTGGGTGACGCTGTCCAGGTCAATGCCCTTGCACAGCAGCCCGGTGTGCAGGCCTTGCACGTGGGCCACCTCGGTGGACATGGCGATGTGGTTGCCCGTGTCGGCCAGGGGGATGGTCAGTTGGCACAACGTGCCTTGCCCCAGCGTGGCCTGCGCGGGCACCATGATCAACGCGCCCTTGAGCGATAAATCCAGCACATGCACGCTGAACGCATCGGTGGCCGTGGTCAGCAGGGCCGGTGCATCAAAACCAACGCGGACGAAGTGGCGGCGTTCATGGGGCATCGCTGTCTCCTGGGCGGGGCGGGGGGTTGGGCACATGCTACCCCAACCGGCACGCGGCAGTTAATTTTTGGAGGTTTTTGCAAGCATTCGTTAACATGGTTTCTCCATCACCTGGGGGGTCCGGTGTGAAACCTGGCGTGAACTGGCTGGTGCGGCGCTGTGCCGCGTGGCTTAAAGGCATTGTGTGGGCGGCCGTATTGACGGCCAGCGCCAGCATTGCTGCGGCGCCCCGCGAGCTGCGTGTGGGCGTGTACTCGAACGAACCCAAGGTGTTTGTGGACGCCGACGGCAAGGCCGCAGGCATTTTTGTGGATCTGCTGCAATTGGTGGCTGCGCGCGAGCAGTGGAGCATCAAATATGTGCCCTGCAGCTGGCAGGACTGCCTGGATGCGCTGCGCGAGGGCCGGCTCGACCTGATGCCCGATGTGGCTCGCTCGCCCGAGCGCGAGATCCTGTACGACTTTCACCGCCTGCCAGTGCTGCACAGCTGGTCGCAGATCTACCGGACATCAGGCGCGCCCATCTACTCGTTGTTTGACCTGCAGGGCAAGCGGGTCGCGGTGCTCAAGGGCTCCGTGCAGCGGTCCACATTCCTGAACATGGTGGACAGCTTTGGCATCCAGGTGACTTTGGTGGATGCGCCCAGCCTGATAGATGCGTTTGCCATGGTGCAGCGGGGCGAGGCCGATGCGGTCATCTCCAACCATCTGTTCGGCAATTTCCATTCGGCCCGCTATGGCGTGGTGGACACGGGCATTGTGTTCCAGCCCGCTACGCTGTTCTTTGCGACCGGCCCCGGTCGCAATGCAGATGTGTTGGCGGCCATTGACCGATCCGTCGAGAACTGGCGCAATGGCGCCGACCCGGCCTATGCCCAGGTGATGCGCCACTGGGGCGGGCAAGACCCTGGCGTGCAGATTTCCCCCTGGGTGTGGCGGGGGCTTGCGGGCTTGGTGGCGTTCAGCTTGCTGGCCGCGTTGATGGTTGCGATCTTGCGTCGCCAGGTCCAAGAGCGTACGCGCCACTTGCGGGACAGCGAGCAAAAGCTCGCCACCATTTTGGACAGTGTTGGCGCGTTCATTTACATCAAGGGCAAGGACTACCGTTACCAGTACGCYAACCACCACACGCTGCATTACTTTGGCAGGCCGGCGCACGAGGTATTGGGCCATGACGATGCGGCGTTTTTCGACGCAGCCACGGCGCAAAGGCTGCGAGCCAATGACCGCCGGGTGCTGGAGGACGGCGAGACGCTGGAAGCGGAGGAGGTGAACACGCCCGCCGCCACGGGCGAGACACGCGCGTTTTTGTCGATCAAGATTCCGCTGCGCCACGCGGATGGCAGCATTTATGCGCTGTGTGGCATCTCGACCGACATCACCGAGCGCAGCAAGGCCGAAGAATCGCTGCAGATTGCGGCCACGGTATTTGAGTCGTTCGAGGGCATGATCGTGACGGGGCCCGACCAGAGGATTCTCAAAGCCAACCAGGCCTACGCGCGGCTGACCGGCTACACGGTGGACGAGCTGGTGGGCCAGACGCCGCGCCTGCTGCACTCGGGCCGCCAGGACACGTCTTTTTATGCGGCCATGAAGAACACCTTGCACTCCAGCGGCATGTGGCAGGGCGAGGTATGGAACCGGCGCAAGGACGGCACCGAATATCCGGCCTGGATCACCATCACCACCGTGCGTTCGCCGCGCGGCGACATCACCCATTACGTGGGCACGCAGACGGACATCTCCAGCCGCAAGGCTGCCGAAGAAGAAATTCGCCTGCTGGCCTTCTACGACCCGCTCACGGGCCTGCCCAACCGTCGGTTGATGAATGACCGCCTGCAACACAGCCTGGCCGCCAGCGCACGCTCAGGCGCGGGCGGTGCGTTGCTGTTTGTGGATCTGGACAACTTCAAGGACCTGAACGACACCCAGGGCCACGAGCTGGGCGACCAGCTGCTGCGCCAGGTCGCCGCACGCCTGGGGGGCTGCGTGCGCATGGGCGACACCGTCGCACGCTTGGGTGGAGACGAATTTGTGGTGCTGCTGGAGGGGCTCAGCCCGCAGGCRCACGAAGCGGCCGCCCAGGCCGAAACAGTGGGGCGCACGGTGCTGCAGGCTCTCAGCCAGAGCTACCAGCTCGACGGCCATTCACACCACAGTTCTTGCAGCATAGGCATTGCGCTGTATGCCGATGCACGCGGCTCGGTGGACGAATTGCTCAAGCACGGCGACATGGCCATGTACCAAGCCAAGGGCGCAGGCCGCAACACCTTGCGGTTCTTTGACCCGCGCACCCAGGCCAATGTGACCGCGCGAACGCTGCTGGAGGCGGGCTTGCGCGACGGGCTGCGCGAGGGGCAATTCTTGCTGCACTATCAGGCCCAGATTCACCAGCAGCGAGGCATTGTGGGCGCCGAGGCGTTGGTGCGCTGGCAGCATCCGCAGCGCGGGCTGGTGTCGCCCGCCGAGTTCATTCCAGTGGCCGAAGCCTCGGGCCTCATCGTGCCGCTGGGCGTGTGGATTCTGCGCACGGCCTGCCTGCAATTGGTGGAGTGGGCCTGCGACCCGCAGACTGCCCACTGGACCTTGGCCGTGAACGTGAGCGCACGGCAGTTCCGCCACAGCCACTTTGTGGACGAAGTGCTGGGCGTGCTGGAAGAAACCGGCGCCAACCCGCACCGGCTGAAGCTGGAGTTGACCGAGACCCTGCTGCTGGACGATGTGGAGGACACCATCCAGCRCATGGACACCCTGCGTGCGTCGGGCCTGGGCTTCTCGCTGGACGACTTTGGCACGGGTTATTCGAGCCTGAGCTACCTCAAGCGCTTGCCACTGGACCAGCTCAAGATCGACCAAAGCTTTGTGCGCGACCTGCTCACCGACGCCAATGACGCCAGCATTGCCCGCACCATCGTGACCCTTGCCCAGAGCCTGGAMCTGGGGGTGATTGCCGAGGGGGTCGAAACCCAGGAGCAACGCGACATGCTGGCCGGGCTGGGCTGCCACACCTGGCAGGGCTACCTGTTCGGGCGCCCCGGGCCGGCGGAGGCACTGCTGCAGGCGGCTGCCAGTGCAACGGCGTCGTGATGCCGGTGGACGTATATCGGGCTTGGGCGCCGACAGCCAAGGCCTTGCGGTACCTCACTCGCGCCAACAACTGTCGCCATTGGCTGACATTTTGTAGCGTCTGAAAGGTGTAAGGTACAGGAAGCCTTGTGACTCACACAGGGTCGCCCTCCCTGTGCACACGCTGTTTGCGTGCACGGTGTGGCAGTCAGCAGGAGCTTTCCATGAAAAACACCATGTTTCCCACGATCCGTCTTCTTGTTTCGGGTGCGGCTGCGGCCGCGCTCCTGGGCCTGGCGGGCGGCGCGCATGCGCAGGCCTACGTCAATGCCACCGTGGGGGGCGAACTGGCACCCGGCGTGTATGGCCGCATCAACATTGGCAATGCACCGCCGCCACCGCTGATTTACGCAGAGCCTGTCATCATCCAGCGCCCTGCTGTGGTGGTGCCGCGTGCGCCCATTTACCTGTATGTGCCGCCCGGCCATGCCAAGAACTGGGGCAAACACTGCGCTCGCTACAACGCCTGCAGCCAGCCGGTGTACTTTGTGCAGGAGCCGCCCCCACGCCGTGGCAACCCGTACCAGGGTCCGCGCGGGCGCGATGACCATCGTTGGGATGACGACCGTGGACGCGGCGGCAAACACGACCGTGACCATGACCGCGGGCATGGCAAGGGTGAAGGCCGTGGCAAGGGCCATGGCAACCGGGACTGAGCGGCTTGCGACCACGGGGGCTGGCCGGTTGCGTGGATTCGGATGCGGCCCCCACACTGCACCCACCCTGTTTGCGCCATCGCAGAACCTGTGGTGGCGGCTGCGGTTAAGCTCGGGCCTCTATGGCCCAAGTCTCCTTTTCTCCCCCTTTCACTACACCGGCTGACGTCGCCAGCCAGCTGCAAAGCAGCGGCTTTGCCGTGCTCAGCCCTGAGGCCGTTGCCGAGTGGGTTGGCGCTGACCTGTCGGCGCTGCTGGCCCTCAACAGCGACTGGGCAGCCTTGCCGCCCGATGAATTCCTGAAGGACGGTGGCCGCTACCGCCGCCGTCGCCACACCTGCTTTGTGCTGCAGGAGGGCCGGATGGAGCAGGTGCCGCACCGCGCCCACTGGCAGCCCGTGGAGTACAACGCGCTGCACGGCGGCATGGAGCGCTGGTTTGCCCCCATGGAGCCTGCCACCGTGGCGCAGCCCGTGTGGCAGCAGTTGCTCGTCGCGCTGGCGGGCGTGTCGGACGCCGTGTTTGCCGGGCCGCAGGCACCGGTGCCCTGGTTTGTAGAGGCACACCAGTTCCGCATCGACACCACCGACGGCATTGGCCGCCCCACACCCGAAGGTGCCCACCGCGACGGCGTGGATCTGGTGGCGGTGTTTCTGGTGGGGCGCGAGGGCGTCAAGGGTGGCGAGACGCGGGTGTTTGAGGCCAACGGCCCTGCGGGGCAGCGCTTTACGCTGACGCAGCCCTGGTCTCTGCTGCTGCTGGACGACGCGCGCATGATCCACGAGTCCACGCCCATCCAGCCGCTCAAGGACGGAGGCTACCGCGACACCCTGGTGGTGACCTGCCGCCGTGGAAACTTCCAGGGCGCGGACGTGGTGGGACTGGCGCCGTCCGGGGTCTGAACACTGCGGCAGAAGTGCATCCGATTTGATGCGAATCAAGATGCGGGGTATGGTGGCGGTTCACACTGTCGCCCATGGTCAGGCCACAAGCCTGGTCTCACCCCTCATTCAAGGAGTAGCACCATGTTCAAACACATTCTGGTTCCTGTCGACGGTTCCAAGACCTCGATGCTGGCCGTGTCCAAGGCCGCAGGCCTGGCCAAGACCTTTGGCAGCGCCGTCACGGCGGTGTATGTGATCGACCCCTATCCCTTCACCGGCGTGGGCGCCGACTTTGCTTACGGCCAGGCGCAATACATCAGCGCCGCCACAGCCGAGGCCAATGCCGCGCTGGACGCCACCAAGAAGGCCATGGCCGATGCGGGTGTGCAGGTCACCACCGTGGTGGGGGAGGGCCATGCGGTGCACGACGGCATCCTGCGCGCGCTGGAGAGCACAGGCGCCGACCTTATCGTGATGGGCTCGCATGGCCGCCGTGGCCTGGAAAAGCTGGTGCTGGGCAGCGTCACGCAGCGTGTGCTGGGTGTGGTGCACATCCCCGTGCTGGTGGTGCGGGACTGATTGTTTTGCCCCATGCAAAACGGCTCCTTTCGGAGCCGTTTTTTATTGCGGCAAGCGCCTCAGAGGGTCACTCAATCTTCGCGCCCGAGGCTTCCACAATGCCCTTCCACTTGGCGTAGTCGGTCTTTAGCAGGGTGTTGAACTGAGCGGACGACATGGCCTCCGGCTCGGCACCCTGGGCGTGGATGGCGGCCTTCATTTCAGGGGTGGCCAGCAGCTTGTTGATTTCTGCATTGACCACGTTCACCACGGTGGCCGGTGTACCTGCGGGCGCAAACACGCCGTACCAGGTGCTCACATCAAAGTCCTTGAAGCCCGACTCGGACACGGTGGGTACTTCGGGCATGGACGAGCTGCGCTTGGCCGATGTCACAGCCAGCGGGCGCAGCTTGCCCGACTTGATCTGGGCCATGGCCGATGGCACCGAGGACATAAGCAGGTCCACGTTGCCCGACAGCGCATCCATCAGCGCAGGGTTGGAGCCCTTGTAAGGGATGTGGCTGAGCTTGATGCCCGCAGCCTTTTCGAACAGGTCGCCTGCCAGATGGATCGAGGTGCCGTTGCCGGGCGACCCGTAGGTGATGGTGCCGGGCGCTGCCTTGGCAGCAGCCACCACGTCGGCCAGCGTTTTGAACTTGGAGTTCGCGCTGGTGGCAATGACCACGGGCGTGTAGGCCACATGGGCCACGGCGGTCAGGTCCTTGGTGGGGTCCCAGGGCAGGTTTTTGTACAGCCAGGGGCCGATCACCAGGTTGTCTTTCTGGCCCATGACCAGGTCATAGCCCGTGGGCGCGGCCTTGACGGCCTCGCCAATGCCGATGGTGCCGCCTGCGCCGGCGCGGTTGTCGGCCACCACGGTCCACTTGGCGCTTTCAGTGAGCTTGGTGGCCACCAGGCGCGACAGGATGTCGGTGCCGCCGCCGGGCGGGAAGGGCACGATCAGGCGGATGGGCTTGGCGGGGTATGCCGCAGCGGGCGCAGGTGCCTGGGCGTAGGCCGTGGTGCCCAGCGCWAAGGCGAGGGCGGTGAAGGAAAGCAGGGTGCGCATCATGGTGAGAGGTGTCTCCGTCGGTTCAGTGGTGTGCGGGTCGCCGCCAGGCCGCTGGGTGCGGCTGCGGTTGCCCGGCTGATCTGGGGCAGCGGGCGCCAATGATCGCTGATCGACTGTGGCGCTCGCATTGCCAATAGCAGGTGGCAGCATCGCGGGTGGCGATGGCAGTGTGCGCACCCGCGTGCAGGTCAGAGGCGCTCAAAAATCGCCGCAATGCCCTGGCCGCCGCCAATGCACATCGTCACCAGCGCATAGCGGCCCTGAATGCGTTGCAGCTCATGGATGGCCTTGACGGTGATGAGCGCACCGGTGGCGCCGATGGGGTGGCCCAGCGAGATGCCCGAGCCGTTGGGATTGACCTTGGCCGGGTCCAGGCCCAGGTCCTTGGTCACTGCACAGGCCTGGGCGGCAAAAGCCTCGTTGGCTTCGATCACATCCAGATCGGCCACGGTGAGCCCGGCCTTCTTCAGCGCCAGCTGCGTGGCGGGCACGGGGCCGATGCCCATGTACTTGGGGTCCACGCCCGCGTGGGCGTAGGCCACCAGGCGGGCCAGGGGCTTGGCGCCGCGGGCCTTGGCGGCACCGGCTTCCATCAGCACCACGGCGGCGGCGGCGTCGTTGATGCCGGAGGCGTTGCCAGCCGTCACCGTGCCGTTTTCCTTGATGAAAACGGGCTTGAGCTTGGCCAGGTCGTCCATCGTGGCGCCGGGGCGGAAGTGCTCGTCGGTGGCGTACAACACGTCGCCCTTCTTACTCTTCAGGGTGACGGGCACGATCTGGTCCTTGAACACACCGGCCTGCGTGGCGCGCTCGGCGCGGTTGTGGCTCTCGACCGCCAGCTTGTCCTGGTCTTCGCGGCTGATGCCCCACTTGGCGGCGATGTTCTCGGCCGTCACACCCATGTGGATGTTGTGGAAGGGGTCGTGCAGTGCGCCGATCATCATGTCCACCATCTTGGTGTCGCCCATGCGGGCGCCCCAGCGCATGTTCAGGCTGGCAAAGGGCACACGGCTCATGTTCTCGGCACCGGCGCCAATGGCCACATCGGTGTCGCCCAGCAGGATGGACTGGCTGGCATTGACGAT
Source organism: Acidovorax sp. LjRoot204 (assembly GCF_056175785.1). Taxonomy (NCBI): domain Bacteria; kingdom Pseudomonadati; phylum Pseudomonadota; class Betaproteobacteria; order Burkholderiales; family Comamonadaceae; genus Acidovorax; species Acidovorax sp. LjRoot204. The sequence continues at coordinate 21,155 of NZ_JBGFFF010000054.1, read as the reverse complement.
GGCCTGCAGGCCCGAGCCGCACAGGCGGTTGACGTTGTAGGCGGGCGTGCCTTCGCCGCAGCCGCCGTGGATGGCTGCCACGCGCGACAGGTACATGTCCTTGGGCTCGGTGTTGACCACGTGGCCGAACACCACGTGGCCCACGTCCTTGCCTTCCACGTTGGCGCGGGCAAGCGATTCGCGCACGACGAGTGCACCCAGTTCGGTGGGGGGCACGTCCTTGAGGCTGCCACCAAAGGTGCCAATGGCGGTGCGCACTGCGCTGACGACGACGACTTCACGGGTCATGGGGAGGTCCTTTCAGAGAAATTCAGGTCAAAATGGCTGCAGGCGCTAGTGAACCATGCGGTTGCAGCTATCAAAATAGGAGTAATCGGGCTCACGCCTCGCGCACATCGGCCACCGGGTTGGTGCCGAAGTCTGCGCGCTCCAGCCAGGCGAGCACGCGGGTGGCGGCGTCGGCAGGCGATGTGAGCTGGCCACCCGTCTTGAGGTTGGCGAAATTCTGGCGGTCCGGGAAGGCGGCCGGGTCGGCGCCGCGCAGCTGGACCTGCATGTCGGTGTCGATCACACCGGGAGCCAGTGAGCATACCTTGGCCCCATGGGACTTGATGGCCTCGTCCAGCGCCACGCAGCGGGTGAAATGGTCCATGCCCGCCTTGGCGGCGCAGTATGCGGCCTGTGATGCCATGGCCCGGCGGCCGAGGCCCGAGGAGATGTTGAGCACCTTTCGTGGCACGGTCCAGGTGTCCGTCGCACCCAGGAAAGCAGCAGTGAGCTGCATGGGCGCCTCCAGCCCCACGCGCAGGGCGGTGGCCAGGTCTTCCGCGTCGCTGGCCGACAGCGGGGCGATGCGCGGGATCATGCCCGCGTTGTTGATGAGGGTGGCGCTGGCAAACGCCTGCGGGCCCTGGGCCTGCAGCCAGGCTTGTAGCTTGTGGGCCGCCTGCTCGCCCTGCGACAGGTCTTGCTGCCACTGTTCGATGGCGACGCCTGCGGCCCGGGCCTCGGCGGTCAGGTCATCGTTGGCGCTGCGGGCGATGCAGATCAGGGTATTGCCGCTGCGCAAGAGCTGCTGGGCCATGGCAAGGCCCATGCCGCGCGATGCGCCGGTGAGGATGTAGAGGTGGTTTTGAGGCATCCCGCCATGTTACTGCGCAGTACACAGGGCCGGGTGTCTTCACTGGCCTCTGCGTGACTCCAAAGCGGACAGCAGCAGGGCCAGCCGCGCATCCAGCGCGGCCAGATCGGCCGCCTTGAGGTCGGAAAGGATGCGGTGTTCGTTGGCCACATGGGCTTCCACGGCGCGGTCGATCAGCTCCAGCCCCTGGGGCGTGAGCTGCACCAGCGAGCTGCGGGCATCGGCCGGGTTGGGCAGGCGCTCGATCCAGCCCTGGGCTTCGAGCTTGGCCATGCGGTGCGTCATGGTGCCCGATGTGACCATGAGCGTGGAGAACAGCGTGGTCGGCGCCAGGCAGTAGGGCGCGCCACTGCGGCGTAGCGTGGCCAGCATGTCGAACTCCCAGCGGCTCAGGCCGAATTCGGCAAAGGTTTCATCCAGCCGCCGCTCCAGCAGCGCGGCGCAGCGCTTGATGCGCCCGATGGGGCCCATGGGGCTCGCGTCCAGGTCGGGGCGCTCGCGTTTCCACTGGGCCAGGATGGCATCGACGGCGTCGGGTGTGCGTGGGGTGGCCATGGCCTTGTGGTGGTTGAATTGTCTTGAATTCGAGATTGTATGGTAGAGTTTTTGTCTTGAATTGAAGATAAATACATGACCTCTGCACAATCCACAACAAGCTCTGCGGTCTGGCTGGATGCGCTTGCCACGGCGCTCGGGCCCGTCATCTGGGGCTCGACCTACATTGTCACCACCGAGCTGCTGCCGCCAGACCGACCCTTCACCGCCGCACTGCTGCGCACCTTGCCCGCGGGCTTGCTGCTGGTGCTGTGGTGCCGCCGTTGGCCGGCCTGGGGCGACTGGGTGGGGTGGTGGCGCCTGATGGTGCTGGCGGCGCTGAACATTGGCGTGTTCCAGGCGCTGCTGTTTGTGGCGGCCTACCGGTTGCCCGGTGGCGTGGCTGCGGTGGTGGGTGCCGTGGGCCCGCTGGTGGTGATGGGCCTGACCTGGGCGCTGGACCACCGGCGCCCGCCTGCACTGGCGCTGGTGGCCGGGGCACTGGGTGTGCTGGGCATGGCGGCGCTGCTGCTGTCACCCGGTGCGCGCTGGGACATGGTGGGCGTGGCTGCCGCGCTGGTGGGCACGCTGTGCATGGCAGCGGGCACGTTCTGGTCGCGGCGCTGGCGGTCTGACTTGCCGGTGCTGGCGTTTACCGGCTGGCAGCTGTTGGCAGGCGGCGTGATGCTGGCGCCGGTGGCCTGGGCGGTGGACCCGCCTTTGCCCGCACTCACCCCCACCCACATCGCGGGTTATCTGTACCTCAGCCTGGCGGGCGCGCTGGTGGCCTATGCGCTGTGGTTCCGTGGCATTGCGCGCCTGCCGTCGGTGGCGGTGTCGTCGCTGGGGCTGCTGAGCCCGGTCACGGCGGTGCTGCTGGGCTGGGCGCTGCTGGGGCAGGCCATGACAGGGGTATCGCTGGTGGGCATGCTGGTGGTGCTGGCGAGCATCCTGGCCGTGCAGTGGGCCATGTCGCGCGCCGTGCCGCCGGGCGGGCGCTGATCAGTAACTCCTGTTTGCTATTGAATAGATAGCGATTGGTGTATGTTCCACTAGCGCTGTCGGGCCATTTGGCTAGAAATCGGCCGCCCACTCCAGCGCTACCTGCTCCCCGGTGGTGGGGTGCGCAAAGGCCAGGTGACTGGCATGCAGCAGCAGGCGCGGGGCTTGTGCCTGCGTGGCGGCATCGGCATACAGTCCGTCGCCCAGGATGGCGTGGCCGATGGCGGCCAGGTGCACGCGCAACTGGTGGGTGCGGCCGGTGATCGGCTCCAGCTCGATGCGCGTGGTCTGCGCCGTAGCGTCTTGCGCCAGCGCACGCCAGTGGGTCAGGCTGGGTTTGCCCACGGCGTGGTCGATGACGCGCAGCGGGCGGCGCTCCCAGTCGGCAGCAATGGGCAGGTCGATCTCGCTCCAGTCGCCGCCCGCTGTGCCCAGCAGCCCTTGCACCACCGCCTGGTAGCGCTTGTGCACCTGGCGCTCGGCAAACGCGTGGCCCAGGCGCCGCTGTGCGTCGATATGGCGCGCCATGAGCACCAGGCCCGAGGTCGCCTGGTCCAGCCGGTGCACGATGAGCGCGCCGGGCCAGCGCTGCTGGGCGCGGGCGCTCAGGCAGTCTTGCTTGTCAGGCCCCCGGCCGGGCACACACAGCAGCCCGGAGGGTTTGCACAGCACCAGCAGGTCGTCGTCTTCGTACAGCGCCTGTACGCCATCTGCCACGGGTTCAGGCAGGGTCATGGCCCACGATCAGCCGCTGCACGGTGGCGCAAAGCTCTTCCACGTCATTGGGTTTGTGGATCAGGGCTTGCGCGCCTTCGGCCAGCGCGGCCTGTTCGATCTCGGCCGTGACGTAACCCGAGGCCAGGGCCACGGGCAGGTCGGGGCGGATGAGGCGGGCCTCGCGCACCAGGTCCACGCCACAGAAGCCGGGCATGTTGTAGTCGGTGACCAGCAGGTCATAGGCTTGCGGTGCTGCCCGCAACGCAGCCGTGGCCTCGTGCGGGTCGGTATAGCCGCTCACCTCGTAGCCCCGGCGGCGCAGCAGGCGCTGCACCAGGAAGACCAGGGCCTGGTCGTCGTCCACGTACATCACATGGTGCTTCTTGCCAGGCGCACCGCCGGGTGGTTCGGCAGGCTCCGGTGAAGACGTTGCGGCGGCCAGTGGCACGGCCTGCGCGGCGGGGCTGGGCTGCGCACCAGCAGTCGCACCGGTGGCGACCGGAAAGTACAGCGTGAACCGGCTGCCCTGGCCTGGCGCGCTTTGCACATCCACGCCGCCTTCGTGCGTGCGCATCACGCCATGCACCACCGCGAGGCCCAGGCCCGTGCCCTGGCCCACGGGCTTGGTGGTGAAGAAGGGCTCGAAGATGCGCTCCAGCGTGGCAGCGTCCATGCCGGGGCCGGTGTCGCGCACTGTCAGGGCCACGTAGTCGATGGGTGCGAGGCCCAGGCGCTCGGTCAGGCGCTGGTCGGGCTGCACGGTGGCGGCCTCCACATGGATGCTGCCGCGCTCGGTACCAATTGCATGGACGGCGTTGGTGCACAGGTTGAGCAGGGCCTGCTCGACCTGCGTGGCATCGGCCAACACGGGCGGCAGGCCCGCCTGCAGTTGCATATGCAGCTCGATGGCCGGAGGCAAGGTCACGCGCAGCAGGCGCTCGGTGTCGTGCACCACCTCGGCCAGCGACACGGCCGAGCGCTGCGGGGGCTCGTTGCGGCTGAAGGTGAGGATCTGGCGCACCAGGTCGCGCGCGCGGCGGCCGGCCTTGTCGATCTCCAGCAGGCTCTCCAGCACGGGCGAGCCGGGCGCGTGGGTGGCGCAGTCGGCCTTGGCCAGCTCCACATTGCCCAGAATGGCGCCCAGGATGTTGTTGAAGTCGTGCGCGATGCCCCCGGCCATGGTGCCCACGGCCTGCATCTTGTGCGACTCGCGCAGCTGGGCTTCCAGCTCGTTGCGGTGGGCCTCGGCCTTCTTGCGGCCGGTGAGGTCGCGGGCGAAGACGGTGGTGGTTTCCCCGTCGGCATGGCGCTCGAACGACACGCTCACCTCCACGGCCAGCTCCTTGCCGCTGGCGGTGAGGGCCGTCATCTCGCCCAGCAGGGCCTGCGTGGTGAGCTGGGCAAATGCCAGCGCCTGCGCCGCGTCGGGCAAAAAACGGTCGAGCGTGCTGCCCAGCGCGTCGCTGGCACTGCACTGGAACAGCGCGGCCGCCGTGGGGTTGAACACGGTGATGCGCTGGTGCTGGTCCACGCAGATGATGGCGTCCAGCGCGGAGTTGATGACGGCCTCCAGCCGCTTTTCGCTGGCGCGGATCTGCTCATTGCGCTGCTGCAGGGTCTCGGCACTGTGCTGCAAGGCCTGGCGCTCGGCCAGCAGCGGGCCCTGGTCGATCACCGCGCACAAAAACTGCGACAGCGGCGGGCCGCTGGTCTGCGGTGCATCGATGTGGGCAATGTGCAGGTCGCCGGTGATGCGCGTGGCATTGCTGATGGTGAACACCACCTCCTTGACCTCGCTGTGCCCCAGGTCCTGCGCCTGGGCAAAGGCTTCGCGCACGCGCGCGGCGTCTTGCGGGCACACAAAAGGCATCAGCGCGGTCAGGGGCCGGTCGCGCTCGGTGGGCTGGAAAGAGCGGTGCGCCATGGAGTTGGCCTGCACCACCATGTCGTGGTCGTCCACCACCATGAGGGCCAGCGGCACGCTGGCAAACAGGGTTTCGAAGCGTTCGTACGCGCTCTCGGCCACGGCCTGGCTGTAGCGCAGCACCTTGTTCTGGTTTTCCAGTTCGGCCTGGTAGGCGCGCAGTTCGGCCACCAGGCCCTCTGCCGAAGCGCCGGGCGTGCGGGAGTGGGGGACAGGCGGGCGAGGCATGTGCTCTGCGGCTGCTGGCTGGCGGCCTGCAGGGTCCAGAAAAGACAGGTCGGGTTCACTCATGAAGGGGCGCGGTCAGCCGGGTGCGTGCCCGGGCGCTCGCCCAGGCTTTGTCAAGTGTACGCCTGCCCATGTCGCACCACGCGATGGCGGCAGCATCAACAGAGCGCGGTTGCAAAGCGCTTGTGGGTCGATTGTTGATGAATTGCGAACAATCCGTTTCTTTGGCAGGGCTTACCGAACCACCGTGGGGTGCCTACAGTTCCACCATCGATACATCCCTTGAACCACAACTTCTTTCAGGACGCTGCCATGACCACAGACACCACTCTCGCCCAACCCCTGCTGAACAAGCTGCAATGGCGCTACGCCGCCAAGAAGATGAACCCCGCCAAGAAGGTGCCGCAAGAGAAGGTGGAGCGCATTCTTGAAGCCGCCCGCCTGGCGCCCACCTCCAGCGGCCTGCAGCCGTTCGAGATCATCGTGGTGACCGACCCCGCTGTGCGCGCCAAGATCCAGCCCATTGCCTGGAACCAGGCCCAGATCACCGACGGCTCGCACCTGCTGGTGTTTGCGGCCTGGGACAACTACACGGCCGACCGCATCAACATGATGTTCGACCTGACCAATGACCAGCGCGGCTTCAAGAACGAAGGCTGGGAAAACTACCGCCAGATGCTGCTCAGCAGCTACCCCCAGCGCGACGCCGAAGTGAACTTCCAGCACGCAGCCCGCCAGGCCTACATCGGCATGAGCGCAGCCCTGATCGCTGCGGCCTTTGAAGAAGTGGACTCGACACCCATGGAAGGCTTCGACCCCAACGCGCTGGATGAAATCCTGGGCCTGCGTGCGCGCGGCCTGCGCAGCGTCGCCATCTTGCCGCTGGGCTACCGCGCCGACGAAGGCGACTGGCTGGTGAACCTGAAGAAGGTGCGCCGCCCCCGCGAGCAGTTCGTGACCGAAGTCTGAGGATCTCCTCCTCAGGCACAAAAAAGGCTGGACAGTGGTCCAGCCTTTTTTTTTGCGTGGGGAGCCTCAGCGTGTGGCGGGCGCTGCATCCGTCACGCGGCGCATGGGTGTGAGCACAAAGGCCAGTGCCGCCAGCACCACCAGCGTTCCGCCGCTGGCCGCGAACAGCTGGGTGAGCGTGATGCTCTTCATCACCCAGCCCGTCACGGCGGCAGAGATCGGCGCCAGGCCCATGAAGATGAACATGAACAGGCTCATCGCGCGGCCCAGCAGGGCGGGGGGGACCCGGTGCTGGATCCAGGTGAACACGCTCACCTGCATGAAGCCGCCGAGCAGTCCGATGACCAGCATCAGCACTGCGCCTTGCCACACGGCGGTGATCAGACCCAGCGGCATGAACAGCGCGCCAATGATGGCGTCGAACGCAAGAATGGTCATGCCCAGGCTGCCAAATCGCAGCCGGGGCACCATGCCCGACACCACCATGCCCAGCAGCGTTCCCGCGCCGTGGGCGCCCACGATGATGCCGAAGGCGGCGGCACCGAGCTGGGGGCTACTGCTGGCCAGCACCGGAATGGCGATATGGATGGGACCCATGATGAACAGTGCAATGGCGCTCCAGTACAAAAAGCAGGTGCGCAGCTCGCTGTCGCGCCAGAAGTGACCGAGGCCCTGCGCCACCGAAGCGAGCACCGCCTGTGGCGCGGCCGTGGGGGCAGAAAGGTCCGCAAGGCCCGCACGCGTCTGCACCTTGGACAGCGTCCAGGCCGACACGGCGAAGCTCAGCGCATCCAGCGCGAAGGCGATGCCGATGCCAGTGGCGTTGGCGTGTGCTGGCGCATCCGCGGCGGCTTGGGCTGCGCCACCGGCGCCAAACAGTGCAATCAACAGCCCCGCGAGCAAGGGCCCCAAGAACATCGTCAGCTGCCGCAGGCCCAGGCTGATGCCGTTGGCGGCCTGCAGCTGGGGGCGTGCCACCACCGACGGCATCATGGCCGTGCCCGCCGGAATGCTGAAGGCCGTGGCGAGCCCAATGCCCAGCGACAGCGCGTACACCATCCACAACGACAGCGTGCCCGCAAACACCAGCCCCGCCAGCGCCGCCAGCAGCACCAGGTTGACGTATTTGGTGATCATCAGCACTTGCTTGGGCGAATGGCGGTCTACCAGCGCGCCGCCGATGAGGATGAACAATGCGCGCGGCACGCTGATGAGGGCCAGCACGGTGCCCAGCACCAGCGTGTCGCCGGTCATCTGCAGCACCAGCCAGGGCAGTGCGATCAGCGTGAACTGGTCGCCCAGCATGGACAGGGCAGAGCCGCCAATCATCCAGCGGAAGTTGGGGTCCTGCAGCAGCGCGGCGCGCGGGTCTGCGGGTGGGATTGCAGGGCCTGCGCCGGGTGGCTGGGCAGGACGGGGTGAGGTGTCAGGTCGCATGAACGAGGTCTCCCAAAGAATGACGGGTGTGCGTGCGCCCCGTGAGCAAGCGGCCCACAGCGGTAAAACGCACGCAAAGGTGGTAACTGGCCAGGCACAGGGCGGTCGTGGCCAGCACGTTGATCAGCATCTTGGCCAGGGCTGGAACGGGCAGGCCGTACAGCAACGCACCCAGGCCGATCGTGAGTGGCAGGTGCACCAAGTACACCCAGTACGAGCTGTCGGCCAGGTAGGCCAGCCAGGCGCGGGGCTGGCCGACATGGCGCAGAAACAGTCCGATCAGGGCAAAGCTCCAGAGCCACGACGCGCTGTTGTAGGCCAGGGCCATCCAGAACTGCAGGTGGCGCGTGGCCGATACGGGTGCGGCCAGCAGATCGGTAAACGCCCCGGTGACCAGCACCAGCACAAAGGCCGATGCCTCGGGCTGAGCCAGTACTTCCGAAAGCAGTGCAGTGACCAGAAAGCCCACCAGCCCCAAGCCGGCCAGCGCAGGCCAGTGCCGTTCGTAGCGCGCCATGAGCGCCTTGCGGTGCACGTGCAGGCACAGGCCAAAGCCGTAGAACAGCCCGTTGTGTATCCATTCCGCCAGCGGTGGCAGGAAGGACCCGCTGGGCGTGACGATGCCGTGGTCGTAGCCCGCGCCAATCCACGCCAGGGGCAGCGTGAGCATCAGCAGGCCCGCAGGTGTGCCGCCGAGCCAGAGGGCACCGCGTTGCAGGGCCTGCTGCAGCCCTGCGGGCAATGCGCGTACCGCCCTCCACGCCACGGGCGTCAGCAGCGCCAGCCACAGCAGCATCCACAAGAACCACAGGTGCATGGTGGCTGGGCCCTGGGGCACGTTGGGGCCTCGGGGCAGCAGGCTGCGGTCTACACCCCAGGTGCCATAGGCCATGCGGTGCAGGAACATCAGCCCGAGCAGCGCACAGGCCACGAACAGCGGCGGCCAGAACAGCGCAAAAGGCAGACCGAGACGGCGCAGGCGGTTGCGCACCATGCCAGCCAGCCCCTGGCGTTGGACCAGCGCCGCTACAAGGAACCCGGCGAGGATGAAGAACAAGGGCATGCGAAAGGCATGGATCACCGCCACCAGCAGGTCTGCCAGGGGGCTGGACCGGTCGTCGTGCCAGGGCAGAGGCGACGGCCGGCTCATGTAGAGCACCGAGACATGCAGCACGATGCCCAGCCACATCATGGTGGCGCGCAGGTTGTCCAGGGCGTGCAACCGCCGGGTGGGGGCGGAGGGGCTGGAAGAGGGTGTCGATCCATTCATGGGGACCGACTGTGGGGCCTCACGTTGCGTGAGGGTCAAGCACTTTCCAGTGGTTTTTTTGCAGACGGTGTGAGTGTCTCAGCGGCGCGCAGCGACTGTCGTAGCGATGGCGGGAGAGGGTGTGGCCAGCGCGAGCGCCGCCTGCAGGTAGGCGCGCACGGGCGCGCTCAGCGGCGAGCCCGCCTGCAGCAGCGGCTCGTTGGCCGACGCTGTGAGCAGCTTCTGGCGCAATTGCGCATCGCCGCGGGTCAGCTGGTCGAACAGCGTGTTCCAGCGCAGGGCCGCGGCCCCTGCGTCAGTGTGGTTCGTGGGGATTTGGCGGTCCAGCAACTGTTGCACGTCACGTTCCAGTGCCGCCCACGCGGTGTGCGGCACATGGCCCAGCGTGCGCAGGTCGTCGCGGGTCAGGTACTTCTCCAGCAGCGCCAGCCGCAGCTTGATGGCGGTTTCCACGTATTCGATCATGTCGCCGGGCGGCGCGTGGTTGCGCCCCTGCGCGCTGGGCTCGGTGCGAAACATGTGACCCCAGCGGTCCAGCAGGTCCAGGTCGCCCCCCATCCAGTGCAGCATCAGCGCCATCCACCGGTAGGCCAGTGCCTGCACCTCGGGCGCATCAGGAGGTAGCTGGCGGTCCATGGCGCTGCGCACCAGGTCTTTGACAACGAGCCAGTCGGCCTCGATCAGGCTCCAGTTGGTGAAGATCTGCTTGAGTTCGGTGGTGCTGAAGTATTTGCCGTAGGTGGTCATCAGCGCCAGCGCCTCGAGCCAGTTGCCCATGTCGGGCTCAGCACCCGCCATGAGGCCGTCGCGCAGCATGGTCAGGCGCCCGCGCAGTTCTGTGGCCTGCGTGATCTGCTGGTCCAGCGCCCGGATCTGCTGGCCGATGATGCGCTGGGGTGCCACCCCTTCGCCCGCCAGCAGCTCGGCAATGTCGCTGAGCGCCAGGCCCATCTGGCGCATGGTCTGGATGCCATGCAGCCGCTGCACGTCGGCCTGGCTGTACAGGCGGTACCCCGCGTCTGACCGGCCCGAGGGCTTGAGCAGCCCCACCTCGTCATAGTGGTGCAATGTGCGCACCGTGAGGCCGGTGCGCCGCGCGAGGTCACCGACCTTCAGCAGCATGGGGTCAGCGGCCCACGGAGATCAGCTCGATCTCGAAATTCAGCGTGGCGTTAGGGGGAATGACGCCACCTGCACCCCGGGCACCGTAGGCAATGCCGGGGGGACAAGTCAGCTTGGCCTTGCCGCCCGGCTTCATGCGCTGCACGCCTTCGGTCCAGCAAGGGATCACGCCATTGAGTGGGAACGAGGTGGGTTCGCCGCGCTTGTAGGAGCTGTCAAACTCCTTGCCGTCGAGGAACGTGCCCTTGTAATGCACCTTGACAGTGTCGGTGGCCTTGGGCGATTCGCCCGTGCCGTCTTTGAGCGATTCATAGACCAGGCCGCTGGCCGTGGTGACGGGTTTGGAGGTCTGGGCCATGGCGGCGGGAGCCATCACGGCGGTGGCGAGCAGAAGGCACAAGAGGTTTCGCAAAGGAGGCTCCTAAAAGGGTGAATCACAACGCAGCCCGCGATCTTATGCGTGTTCCTGCACCTGCCTGTACGGGCCCCCAACGAAAAAAGCCCTGGGCGAGCGGGCTCCAGGGCTTGCAAGAGCAATGGCTGTGGCGGCAGACCATGCAGCCGTGGCCTTCGCTGCAGGGTCAGGCGTAGTCGCTCACCGGGATGCAGCTGCAGCTCAGGTTGCGGTCACCCCACACGTTGTCCACGCGGCCCACGGGCGACCAGTATTTGTTGCTGCGCAGTGCGGCCACGGGGTAGGCAGCGGCCTCGCGGGTGTAGGGGCGGTTCCAATCGCCGCTCAGCAGGCTTTCTGCGGTGTGCGGGGCGTTCTTGAGCGGGTTGTTGTCCTGCGGCAGCTTGCCTGCTTCGATCTGGTGGATTTCTTCGCGGATGGCGATCATCGCGTCGATGAAGCGGTCTAGCTCGGACAGGGTCTCGCTCTCGGTAGGCTCCACCATCAGCGTGTTGGGCACCGGGAAGCTCAGCGTGGGCGCGTGGAAGCCGTAGTCAATCAGGCGCTTGGCCACGTCTTCGGCCATCACGCCGCTGGTGTCCTTCAGGCTGCGCAGGTCCAGGATGCACTCGTGTGCCACATGGCCGTTCTCGCTCGCGTACAGCGTGGGGTAGTGGTCCTTGAGGCGCGCGCTGATGTAGTTGGCGCTCAGGATGGCGGTCTCGGTAGCAGCCTGCAGGCCTTCGGCGCCCATCATGCGGATGTACATCCAGCTGATGGGCAGCACGGCGGCGTTGCCCAGCGGCGCGGCGCTGACGGCACCCACGCCACCAGGCACGCCSGCCGTSGCATGGCCCGGCAGGWAGGGCACSAGGTCYTSSACCACGCACACSGGGCCCACGCCSGGGCCGCCRCCGCCATGSGGAATGCAGAAGGTCTTGTGCAGGTTCAGGTGGCTCACRTCRCCGCCRAACTCGCCGGGSGCSGCCACGCCSACCAGSGCRTTCATGTTGGCRCCGTCCACGTACACRCGGCCGCCGTGSYYGTGCACCAGKKCGCASAGYTCYTTSACGCKGGTYTCGAACACGCCGTGCGTGCTSGGGTAGGTGATCATCACGGCGGCCAGGTTCGCGCTGTGCTGTTCGCACTTGGCTTTCAGGTCCACCAGGTCCACGTTGCCGTTGGCATCGCAGGCGGTCACCACCACTTGCATGCCCACCATCTGGGCACTGGCGGGGTTGGTACCGTGGGCACTGCTGGGGATCAGGCAGATATTGCGGTGGCCTTCGCCGCGCGATTCGTGGTAGCCCTTGATGGCCAGCAGGCCGGCGTATTCGCCTTGCGAGCCTGCATTGGGTTGCAGGCTGATGCCGGCATAGCCCGTGGCCTGGCACAGCCAGGCGCGCAGTTGCTCGTCCAGCTGCTTGTAGCCCTGTTGCTGGTCAGCGGGGGCGAAGGGGTGCACGTTGGCAAACTCAGGCCAGGTGATGGGGATCATCTCGCTGGTGGCGTTGAGCTTCATGGTGCACGAGCCCAGCGGGATCATGCTGCGGTCSAGYGCSAGGTCCTTGTCGGAGAGCTGGCGGATGTAGCGCAGCATGCCGGTTTCGGAATGGTGGGTGTTGAAGACGGGGTGTGTGAGGTAGCTGCTGGTGCGGCGCAGCTCGGTGGGGATCAGCGGCTCCACGCCCTTTTCAAACGCATCGAAGGTGGGCAGCGCCTGGCCGTCCTTGGCGAAGATCTTCCACAGCAGCTCGATGTCGGCGCGTGTGGTGGTCTCGTCCAGCGAGATACACAGGTACTCTTCAAAGTAAATCCGCAGGTTGGCGCCCAGGCTGATTGCCTTGGTTGCTATGGATTGTGTAGCGCCCTGGGTGTGCAGGCTCACGGTGTCGAACGTGGCCTGTGCACGCAAAGGCGCACCCAGCTGCTGCAGCCCTTGCGTGAGGATGGCGGTGTAGCTGGCCACACGCTGTGCAATGCGCTTGAGGCCTTCGGGGCCGTGGTACACGGCGTACATGCTGGCGATCACGGCGGGCAACACCTGGGCCGTGCAGATGTTGGACGTGGCTTTTTCGCGGCGGATATGCTGTTCGCGGGTTTGCAACGCCAGCCGGTAGGCAGGTTTGCCATGCACGTCCACGCTCACACCCACCAGGCGGCCGGGCAGGCTGCGCTTGTATTCGTCGCGGCAGGCCATGAAGGCAGCGTGGGGGCCACCGGCGCCCATGGGCATGCCAAAACGCTGGGTGGTGCCCACCACAATGTCGGCACCTTGTTCGCCGGGTGGCGTGATGAGGGTGAGCGCCAGCAGGTCGGCCGCCACGATGAAGGCGGCTTGCTTGGCATGGGCCTTTTCCACATCAGCGCGCAGGTCGTCAATGCGGCCGCTGGTGGCGGGGTACTGGGCCAGCACGGCAAAGTAGTCGCCGTCCAGCAGGGTGTTCCATTCCTCGGCCGAATTGGCCAGGCGCACTTCCAGGCCCAGGGGCTTGGCGCGGGTCTGGATGACTTCAATGGTTTGCGGGTGCGCGTCGCCTGCCACCACAAATACGTTGCTCTTGCTCTTGACCGAGCGCTTCGCCAGCGTCATGGCCTCGGCGGCGGCGGTGGCTTCGTCCAGCATGGATGCGTTGGCAATCGGCATGCCCGTCAGGTCGCACACCATGGTCTGGAAGTTGACCAGGGCCTCCATGCGGCCTTGGGAGATTTCGGCCTGRTAGGGCGTGTAGGCSGTGTACCAGGCGGGGTTCTCSAGMAYGTTGCGCAGRATGACGCCMGGCGTGTGCGTGCCGTAGTAGCCCTGGCCGATGAAGCTCTTGAGCAGCTGGTTCTTGCCCGCGATGGCCTTGAGTTCTGCCAATGCGGCCGCTTCGGTGAGCGGCGCAGGCAGGTCCATGCCCCGGCTGCGTGCAATGGAGCGCGGCACGATGGATTCGATGAGCGCACGGCGCGAGGCCTCGCCGATCACCGRCAGCATGYGCGCYTCGTCSGCCGCRTCGATGCCGATGTGGCGGGGCAGGAATTCGGTGGCGTTTTCAAGCGCGCCAAGGGGGGTGGCGGATTGCATCAGCATGGGGCAGTCTCGTAGGTCGCAGCGGGTTGGGGACGTTGCCGGGGATGAGGCTCGCACCCAGCAGGGCGGCGTGCCGGGCATGGCCCGGCGCCATGCCCTCTCAGTCGGCAGGGATCAGGCGTTCTTGGCGAACTCGGTGTATGTGGCTTCGTCCAGCAAGGCGTCGAGCTGGCTCGCGTCGGCCAGCTTGACCTTGAAGAACCAGCCAGCGSCCAGCGGGTCGSTGTTGGCCAGCGACGGGTCGGCGCGCAGGGCTTCGTTCACTTCCACCACTTCGCCGGTGACGGGCATGTACACATCGGCGGCGGCCTTCACGGATTCGACGACGCCGGCCACTTCGCCCTGGGCAAAGCTCTTGCCCACTTCGGGCAGGTCCACAAACACCACGTCGCCCAGCGCGTCTTGCGCGTGGACGGTGATACCCACCACCGAGGCGTTGGCATCAGCGGCGTTGATCCACTCGTGGTCTTTGGAGAATTTGATCGTCATGGGAAGCTCCTCAAGCAAAGGAAAAAAGTAAAGGAATCTGCAATGTAAGCGGGTGCGGGCGCAGTCCGGTCGATGCGCCTGGCGAAATCAGCCGCGGTAGTAGTTGGCGGCAACAAACGGCATGGCGCGCACTTCCATGGGCACCACCTTGCCGCGCACGATGGCGTTGACGCGGGTGCCGATGGCTGCAAAGGCGGGCGTGACGTACCCCATCGCCACGGGTTCGTTCACGGTGGGCCCCAGCAGGCCGCTGGTGACCTCGCCAATCTTTTGGCCGTCCGTGCTTTGCAGTTCGGTGTGTTCGCGCACTGGCACACGCTCCAGCGCCACCAGGCCCACGCGCTTGGCGGAAAGGCTGGCAGGGTTGTCGATTTGCGCCAGCACCTTGTCGGCGCCCGGGAAGCCGCCCGCACGCGCGCCGCCGGTGCGGCGGACCTTCTGGATCGCCCAGTTCAGTGCGGCCTCGGATGGCGTGGTGCTGGTGTCGATGTCATTGCCATACAGGCACAAGCCAGCCTCCAGGCGCAGCGAGTTGCGAGCGCCCAGGCCGATGGGCTTGACCTCAGGCTGGGCCAGCAAGGCGCGGGCGAGTGTTTCGGCCTGCGCTGCGGGCACGGAGATTTCAAAACCGTCCTCGCCGGTGTAGCCGCTGCGGGTCACAAAGCAGTCGCAACCAGCAATGTTGAATGCTCCACCGGTCATGAACACCAGCTTCTCCACGCCGGGCGCGAGGCGGGTGAGGGCGACGGCGGCCTGTGGGCCCTGCAGCGCCAGCAGGGCGTGGTCGGGCATGGGCACCACCTTGCAGCGCTGGCCAATGCGGGTTTGGATATGGGCAATGTCGCCGACCTTGCAGGCGCCGTTGACGATGACAAACAGGGTGGGTTCGCCATCCACCACGCCCTGGTTGAAGAACATCAGGTCGTCGATGATGGTCCCCTCATCGGTGAGCAGCAGGCCGTAGCGCTGTTTGCCCACTGGTAGGTCGATCACGTCCACGGGCACCAGGGTTTCAAACGCCGCAGCAGCGTCGGCGCCGACAAGCTTGAGCTGGCCCATGTGCGACACGTCAAACAGGCCGGCTGCGGTGCGGGTGTGCACATGCTCGGCCATCAGGCCTGCGGGGTACTGCACGGGCATGGAGTAGCCGGCGAACGGCACCATGCGGGCGCCCAGCTCGATGTGCAGGGCGTTCAGGGGCGTGGTGAGCAGGGGGGCGGTGGCTGACATGGCGGAACTCCGGGGCAAATGAGGGCCGCAGCCACAAGGTGGCTACGGGATTTGCCCTGCTGTCCGCTTTACCTGAGAGATTCACCGCAGCGCCCTGGCTGGCCGTGCGGTTTGCTCCTTCGGTGGATGGCCTCAACACGCGGTGCGGTGGGCCATCTCTCTCCAGCAAGGGAACGCCCGCATCGCTGCGGGCGGTTGTCAGTCCTTTTGCCTGAGCGTTCGGCGGGTGCCTGCGCCTTCGGCGGTGCTGCGCGTCCTGAGGACAAGACGGAGCACTCTCTCCTGACCCGACGATTCTAACTACTTTGCGTAGACAAGATCCCGAAGTGCCAGCGAGATCGATGGCACATAGGTGATGATCATCAGGCACACCAGAATCACTCCGACAAAGGGAAGCAGGTGCTTGATGATCCGGTCCAGCGAGATTCTGGCCACCGTGCAGGCTGCGAACAGGTTCACTCCAAAAGGCGGCGTGATCATTCCAAGTGCCAGGTTCACCACCATGATGAGACCGAAGTGCACAGGATCAATACCGAAGTGCATGGCCACGGGCGCCAAGATGGGGGCCAGCACAATGATTGCCGCGCTGGTCTCGATAAACATGCCAATCACGAACAGCGCAGCGTTCACGCCCAGCAGGAAGAGGGCGGGGGACTGCAGCACCGCCTCTAGCCAGCGGCCAATCGCGTCTGGCACGCCAGCCCGCGTGATGAGGAACGCAAACAACCCCGCGTTGGCAATGATGAACATGATCACTGCCGATGAGATGGCCGACTTGCGCAGGATGGCGAACAGGTCCTTGAGCTTGATCTCGCGGTAGATGACGATGCCGACAACCAGTGCGTAGAACACGGCGACGGCAGATGCCTCGGTGGGGGTGAACACACCGCCATAAATGCCGCCGAGGATGATCACGGGCATCAGCAATGCCCAGCCCGCCTGCAGCGTAGCTTTGCCAAAGGGCRTGCGCCCATCGCCGTCGTTTTTGCCCCAGCCCTTGTACTTGCAGTACAGCCAGACAAACAGCATCAGAGCACCGCTGATCAGCAGCCCGGGGCCGAAGCCCGCGATGAACAGCTCACCAATCGACACCTCGGCACTCACGCCGTACAGRATCATCGGGATGGARGGCGGGATGATCACGCCCAGYTCGGCACTSGTGGCCTGTAGAGCAGCGGCGTAACTCGTGGGGTAGCCGTGCTTGATGAGCGCAGGAATCAGGATGGCGCCAATCGCAAACGTGGTGGCSACCGACGAGCCCGACACGGCCGCAAAGATCATGCAGGTCAGCACACAGGTCATGGGCAGGCCGCCCTGCACGCCGCCGACGATGCTCTTGGCAAACTCCACCAGACGGCGCGAGATGCCGCCAGTTTCCATCAGGTTGCCCGCGAGGATGAAGAAGGGGATGGCTGCCAAAGGAAACTTGTTGATGGCTCCGAACATCTCCTTGACGGAGATGAGCATGTTCGCATTGGAGGCCTGGATGCCCAGGATGGAAGCCAAACCGATGGACACAGCCACTGAGACGGTGAGTGCAAAGCACAGCACCATCGTTGAAATCATGACCAAACTCATTGAGCAGTCTCCAGTTCCATACGCAGGGGATCAATGAGGTTGCCGATGATGCCGACCACACAAAAAAGGCCACCCACAGGCATGGCGAGGTAAGCCCAGAACATGGACACGGATTCCAGCCCGGCCATGCTTTGCACGCCGCCCCGGCGTGCATAGTCCCAGCCGTACCAGATGATGATGCCGATGAGGACCAGGGCTGCCAGTGCGACCACCCAGTCCAGCATCCGTTTGATGCGCGGCGGACTCCAGCGGTACAGCACGTCCACACTCACCATCGCGCCCTGGCGAAACGCGGCCGGAATGGCCAGGAACACCATCCAGATCAGGCTGAAGCGGATGAGCACTTCGGTCCATTCAGCAGGCTGCTCCAGCACAAAGCGGGTCACGATCTGGAACATGCCCAGGGCCGAAGCCAGGGTCAGCATGGCGCAAGCGCCCAGCATGGCGATGAAGGTGGTCCATCGCTCAAAGGTAAGAAAAGCGTTTTTCATGGGGCGGTGCCAACCATGGGTAGGTGGGAGGTGATCAGAACCATCGATCGTTCAAGAATAAAAACGCCCGATAGCGCAATGGCTACGGGCGTTATCAGCTACAAAGGTAATAGCAATGAACAGGATTATTTGACGTCGCGGATCTTGTCGATGGCAGCCTTGCCGAACTGCTTTTCAAACTCGGCGTTGACGGGGGCCAGTGCCGCCACAAACTTGGCCTTGTCCACGTTGTCGATCACGGTCATGCCCTTGGCGCGGAGGTCGGCCACGCCCTTGGCGTCGTCTTCGTCCACGCGTGCACGGTTGGCCTTGGTACCTTCTTTCGCGGCATCGATGAAGGCCTGCTTGTCCGCCGCCGAGAGCTTGTCGAAAGCTGCCTTGTTCATCACGAAGATGCAGGGCGAGTACACGTGGCCGGTGAGCGTGAGGTGCTTTTGCACCTGATCGAACTTGGCCGAGATGATGACGGACAGCGGGTTCTCCTGACCGTCCACCGTGCCTTGTTGCAGCGCCGTGAACACTTCAGGGAAGGCCATGGGCGTGGTGATGATGCCGAAGCCCTTATAGGCGGCGATGTGCACGGGGTTCTCCATCGTACGCATCTTCAGGCCCTTCAGGTCGCCGGGCTCTTTCACGTCGCGCTTGCTGTTGGTCATGTGGCGGAAGCCGTTTTCGGCCCATGCCAGCGCCTTGAAACCCTTGGCGTCAAACTTGGACAGCAGGTCCTGGCCGATCGGGCCGTCCAGCACGGCCCGTGCGTGCGCCTTATCGCGGAACAGGAAGGGGACATCCAGGATTTTGGTCTCAGGCACAAAGTTCGGCACTGGGCCTGTAGAACTGAACGCCAGCTCTTGTGTCCCCAACTGCACCGCTTCAATCGACTCTCGCTCGCCACCCAGTGCACCGTTGTAGAAGGTCTGTACCTTGTAACGGCCCCCTGTGCGTTTTTCGACCTCTTTGGCAAACGTGTCGATGGCTACACCCTGGTGGGAGTTCTGGGCCGTCGAGATGCTGATGCGCATAGTGGTCTGCGCAGCAGCGGTGGCCACAAAGCCGAGCGCAAGGCTCAGTCCAACGACGAGTTTGGTCAATTGCATGGTGTCTCCTGTTGATGTTGGGGCAGGGGAACGGGGCACTTGGGCTCCTTGCAGAGCAACCCCTGGCCTCAGTCAAATTATGGCGGTGCAGCATGGCCGCAGGCATCCGGGTTTGTGCTGGTAAGCGTGCTTATCAACTGGTCAACCCCGCGTTTGCAGTTGCGTTGGCGACACCTCTTTGGAATGGGGCGCCGAGGTTCGTACACAGGACGCATGCCGCCGACGGATGCAAGCGGCTATTCAATCTGGGGAGGCATCTGGAATGCCAAGGGCCCCGTGCTGGCGGTAACCAGCCGGGGCCTTGTCAATTTGTGCGCTCCGGTAAGAGCGCCTTGATGGAAGAAGTATGCGCCGGGTGTTGCAGATGAATTTGCTGAACTTGGTGCATTTCGCTGAATGTACAGAATAATTTTCTGCATTCGCATGATTTGCTGAATAATCCGGCCGATGGATCGACTGGATAGAAAAATTCTCGCTGTCTTGCAGGCCAACGCTCGCGCCAGCCTGCAAGAGATCGGGCAGGCCGTGGGCCTCAGCCCTTCGCCGTGTTGGGGCCGTATCAAAAAGATGGAAGAGGCGGGTGTCATCCAGGGCTACACCGTGCGCATCAACCCCCAGTCGCTGGATCTGGCCGACACGGTGCTGGTGCAGGTCACGCTCGACAGCCACTCCGACAACACGCTCGAAAAGTTTGGCGAGACACTGGCAAGCATTCCCGAAGTGATCGAGGCGCACCTGGTCTCCGGTGACTACGACTACCTGCTGCGCATCGTCGTCAAGGACACCCGCGATTACGAGCGCCTGCTGCGCGAAAAGCTCTACAAGATCAAAGGCATACGGCACAGCCGCTCCAGCTTTGTGCTGCGGACGTTGAAGAAGGCAGACCTGCCCTTGTTCACCGGGTAGGCCGGTGGTGTGGCGTGGCAAGACGCCGCAGATTCCTTGCAGAAAACTGGCAATGCACTTTTTGCTAGCGCCCCCAATGCGATCCGTTCTGCGTTGTGTCCTTGAAATGCGACGGCACAATGGCTTTTACAGCGCGGTGGCTGCCGGAAAAAGGCGGGTGGATTCCGACACCGTGCACCATCGCAGTGCGCCCGTCTGGGCAGTGCGCAGAGCCGTTGGAACACAGGCACGCCCAGCCTTCCGGAAAAACACCATGAACCTGCGTTTTGTCGAAGCCTTCTACTGGGTGGCCTCTCTCAAGAGCGTGACACGCGCCGCCGAGAAGCTTTTCCTGACCCAGTCCGCGATGTCCAGCCGCATCTCCGCGCTCGAAGAAGAGCTGGGCGTGCTGTTGCTGGACCGGCGCGACAAGCACTTCAAGCTCACGGTGGCCGGTGCCCGGTTCCTGGTGTACGCCAAGCGCATGCTGGAGCTGCAACGCCAGCTCAAGTCCGAGATGGGATCAGGCGGCCCTTTGGAAGTATCGATTCGTCTGGGCGCCATCGAATCGGTACTGCACTCGTGGCTCATTCCGTGGGTGGAACAGCTGCGCAAGGACAACCCTTTGCTGGAGCTGGAGCTGACGGTGGAGACCACGCCCGTGCTGCTCGACCAGATCCGCCGCGGCACGCTGGATGCCGTTTTCGCAGCCCTGCCGGCGGCCGCGGATGGCATCCGCAGCCAGGCGGTGACGCCCATGGAGATGGTGTTTGTGGGCAACAGCAAAACGCACCGCAAGCGCCGCTATGCGCTAGAAGATTTTGCAGGCGCTGACATCCTGACTTTCCAACGTGGCTCGCAGCCACACGTGTCCCTGCTCGACACGCTGCGCCAGGCCCAGGTGGAGCCGCGTTGCGTGCACACCATCTCGTCGATTTCTGCGATGGTGCAGCTGGTGCAGGGCGGCTTTGGTGTGGCCACTTTGCCGCGCCTGGCAGTGCAGCGCCTGCTGGCGTTTCCAGACCTGCGTGCACTGGCTTGCGACACCGCACTGCGGCCGCTGCCCATTCATGTGAGCTACCGCGAAGACCCCTCGTCACCCGCCATGGAGGCGGTGGTGCGGTCGGCGCTGGACTTCATTGAGCAGCAACAGCCCGCGCCAGCCCGCCGCCCTCGCAAGGGCTGAGCCTTTCGTCAAAAAGCTTCGGTGCACCCTGTCGGGTGTGCGCAGCGCATGCCATTTTTTCCTGCAATCCAGGGATTCGTTGGCGTCAGGGTTTACCCGTAAATTTTCTCTCAGGGTTTTCCCTTGGCACCAAGATGGTTCGCCTCTCCCCAATGGAGTGCATGGAAAAAATCGATGACGTGATAGAAATTTTTTGAATTTGCCAGGGTCGTTCACCCCCCAACACAATCTGCCCAACGTCATGCAATTGACATTTCTCAATGCAAGGAAAAACGGTGGACTTCGTTCAAGAAAATTCGCTCGCGGTGTTTGGTTCCGAAGGTGCCAGCAACCCGATCCATGTCCGTGACACCATCCGCAAGGGCCTGTGGACATCGCATACCAG
>NZ_JBGFFF010000053.1:0-29578 GCF_056175785.1 Acidovorax sp. LjRoot204 | reverse complement strand
GTGGAAGATTCGATGGCGCGCGGCACCGTGCGCCTSGCCCACCCCGGCGARTCGCGCAAYGYGCACCAGTCGGTCACRCTGCTCGARGCSATTGAAGARTTCCGCTTYGACGCSCTGATCGGCGGYGCSCGCCGCGACGAGGAAAAGGCGCGCGCCAAGGAGCGCATCTTYWSSCACCGCGAYWSCTTYGGCCAATGGCAGCCCAAGGMCCAGCGCCCCGAGCTGTGGACSCTGTTCAACACCCGCCTGCAGCCCGGCGARCACTTCCGCGTGTTCCCSATCWSCAACTGGACCGAGCTSGACGTGTGGCAGTACATCGASCGCGAGCASRTCGGCCTGCCSWSSATCTACTACACGCACAAGCGCCAGGTGGTGGACAAGAAGGGCCTGCTGATGCCCGTGACCGAGCTGACCCCGCCGCGTGAGGGCGATGTGGTGGAAACGCGCGATGTGCGCTTCCGCACCGTGGGCGACATCACCTGCACCGCCCCCGTGGAAAGCACCGCAGCCACCCCGGCCGAGATCGTCATCGAGACCCTGGCCGCCGACGTGAGCGAGCGYGGCGCCACGCGCATGGACGACAAGACATCGGATGCTTCGATGGAGAAGCGCAAGAAGGACGGGTATTTCTGATGACCGCTATCAATTCAATAGCTGCTGGCGCAAACAACACTGGCGCTACCGGCCAAAACGACCATATTTCCGCCCTCAAGTTCATCACYTGCGGCTCSGTCGAYGACGGCAAGAGCACGCTGATCGGCCGCCTGCTGGTSGACAGCAAGRCYGTGCTGCARGACCASCTSGCCGGCGTKCAGCGCCAGGGTGAGACCGACCTGGCGCTGCTGACCGACGGCCTTTCCGCCGAGCGCGAGCAGGGCATCACCATCGACGTGGCCTACCGCTACTTCGCCACCGAAGAGCGCAAGTTCATCATTGGCGACGCGCCCGGCCACGAGCAGTACACCCGCAACATGGTGACGGCCGCCAGCAGCGCCGAYGCCGCCGTGGTGCTGGTCGATGCSACCAAGCTCGACTGGAAGAACCCTGGCCTCGCATTGCTGCYGCAGACACGCCGCCACAGCCTGCTGGCCCATTTGCTGCGCGTGCACTCGCTGGTGTTTGCCGTGAACAAGCTGGACGCGGTGGAAGACCCCGCGCTGGCCTGGAAGCATATTCAAGGCGCACTGCAGGCCTTTGCCCAGGCGGCAGGCATMACCGTGCGCGCCATGGTGCCGGTCTCCGCCCTCAAGGGCTGGAACGTAGTGGACGCCCACGCAGGCTGGTGCGGCTATGACGGTCCTACCCTGCTGCAAGTCTTGGAAGAACTGCCCAACACCCCCGCCGACACCGCACTGGCACCGGCCTTCCCGGTGCAGTGGGTCGAGAAGTTCTCGTCCTCGTCGGACACCAGCCAGGGCCGCCGCGTGTTCTGGGGCCGCGTGGCCGCCGGCAGTTTTGCGCCCGGCACGGCGGTGCAGATTTTCCCCAGCGGCCAGCTCGCCACCGTGGCCCAGGTGCTGGATCACGCCCGCCACCCCAAGGACGTACCCGCAGGCACCAGCGCGGGCATCATCCTGGACCGCGAGGTGGACGTATCGCGCGGCGACTGGATTTTGGCAGCGCCCACACCCGCTGCAGCCCCAGCCGATGACGACTTTGGCGACACGCCCGCTGCCGCCCCGGCCTGGCCCGCCAGCCGCGAGCTGCGCACTACCGTCGCCTGGATGGACGACGAGCCCCTGGTCGCAGGCCGCGTGTACTGGGCACTGCACGGCCACCGCTGGGTCAAGGCCAAGGTCAAGGCCGTGGTGCACAAGCTCAACATCAACACGCTGGCCGAAGAAGCCGCCACACAGCTCGATCCCAATGCCATCGGCCATGTGGACCTGCTGCTGCAAGAGGCGATTCCCGCTGCACCGTTCACCCAGGCCCGCGTGCTGGGCTCGCTGATTCTGGTGGACACCGCCAGCCACAAAACCGCTGGCGCCGTGCTTGTCAACTGATCCAGATCAGCGCCCCAAGCCCCAGTCACCCCATCGGGGTGAGGGACCCTGCAACCAAAGGTCGGTGAAAGCTTTTAAAATCGAGGGTTTTCACCGACCCACACAACTCCTGTCATGACCCACGTCGTYTCCGAARMCTGCATCMRKTGCAAGTACACCGAYTGYGTGGACGTRTGCCCCGTGGACTGCTTCCGCGAAGGCCCSAACATGCTSGTCATCGAYCCSGAYGAGTGCATCGAYTGCGCSGTCTGCATCCCCGAGTGCCCGGYCAAYGCSATCTWTGCCGARGAAGACCTSCCGGCCRACCAGATCGCMTTCATCAAGCTCAACGCCGACCTGGCCTTTGCCGACGGCTGGAAGAGCATCACCAAGCGCAAGCCSGCGCTGCCCGACGCCGAMGAATGGAATGGCAAGCCGGGCAAGGTCAACGAACTGATCAAGTAAACCGCCGCGCGCCCCGCTGGTGACTGAGACTTTGCAAGCGCCCGCCGTCGTAGAAACCGACGCCATCGTTATCGGCGCGGGGCCCGTGGGCCTGTTCCAGGTCTTCCAGCTGGGCCTGCAAGGCATCACCGCCCACCTGATCGACGCCCTGCCCCATGCGGGCGGCCAGTGCGTCGAGCTGTACGGCGACAAACCCATCTACGACATACCCGGCATCCCGGTGTGCACCGGGCGTGAGCTGGCGGGTCTGCTGCTGCAGCAGATTGCGCCGTTCAAGACCCAGTGGCACCTGAACACGCTGGTGTCCGCACTCACCGTGCAGGCCGATGGCCGCCTGCTGGTCGAAACCTCGCAAGGTGCGCAACTGCTGGCCCGCAGCGTGTTCATTGCCGCAGGTGTGGGCGCCTTTGTGCCGCGCACGCTCAAGGTGGACGGCATCGAGCGCTTTGTGGGCAACCAGGTCCACTACCAACACCTGCCCGCGACTGCGGATGTGGCCGGGCGCCACATCGTCGTGCACGGCGGCGACGAGCCCGCCGTGGCCCGCGCCGTGGAACTGGCCGAACAAGGCCAGGCCGCACGCGTCAGCCTGCTGCACCGCCGCGACGTGTTCCAGGCGCCTGAAGCCCTGCTGCAACGCCTGCAGCAATTGCGCGATGCGGGCCGCATCCACGTCGAGGCCGCACAGATCACCGGCATTGACACTGCGGGCGACCGCCTCACCGCACTGCAGGTGGTGGATGCCGACGGCAGCACCCGCGCCCTGGCGCTGGACCTGCTGGTGGCCGTGCTGGGCATCTCGCCCCGCCTCGGGCCCATTGCGGACTGGGGTTTGGCCATGGACCGCAAACAGCTGGTGGTGGACACCGAGGCCTTCCGCACCAGCGTGCCCGGCATCTACGCCGTGGGTGACATCAACACCTACCCCGGCAAACGCAAGCTCATCCTGTGCGGCTTCCACGAGGCCACTCTCGCCGCCTTTGGCGCAGCCGAGGCGCTCAAGGGCGACAAGGTGGCGTTGCAATACACCACCACGAGTCCGCGGCTGCACCAGTTGCTGGGTGTGGCACCGGTATCGGCGCCGTCCGTCAGCGCGTAGTCCCGGCGGGCCAGGGCTCGTCACTTCGTGCCCAAACGACGGGCCCACAAATAAGCACAAAATGTCCAAAAGGCGCGCAAGCGCCCGGCACGATGGCGTCTCCATCCACCCACCAGGAGCACGCCATGAGCCAACCACCCCTTCAATCCATCTGGGACACCTACACCGCGTCGTGGAAGACCGATTCGGCCGCGGACCGCACAGCCCTTTTTACCCAGTCCCTCGACCCTGCCTGCACCTACAACGACCCGCTGGCCACAGCCCAGGGCTGGGACCAATTGACGGCCTACATGGACAACTTTCGCAGTCAGGTCCCCGGCGGACATTTTGTGACCCACTATTTCGCCAGCCACAACCAGCAGAGCATCGCCAAATGGAACATGGTGGATGGCAGCGGGCAGGTGATCGGGGAAGGCGTGAGCTACGGCCGGTACAACGACCAGAATCGCCTGGTTGCCATGACCGGTTTCTTTGAAACCCCTTGAACCGACGCCACCGTGCTTTATCTCCGGCAAATCCAGGAGGGCATCGATTTCATCGAGGCCCATCTCGAATCCGATATCCAGCTTTCCGAGGTGGCACGGGCTGCGGGGATGAGCCAGTGGCACTTCCAGCGGATCTTCAAGGCGCTGACCAACGAAACCCTCAAGACCTATATCCGGTCGCGCCGGTTCTCGCGGGCGCTGGAGCAGTTTACCAACACACGGCTGAACGTGCTCGACATTGCGCTGGCGTCCGGGTACGAGACACAGGAGAGCTTCACACGCGCATTCAGAGATTGCTTTCGGCTCACGCCGTCGCAGTACCGCAAGATGGGCAACCGCTCGCTGTTCGTGCGCAAGATCCGCTTCGACGAAAGCTACCTCGCGCACATTCACCACAACATTTCGCTGGAACCCGACATCAAGGAGCAGCCTGCCATGCAGCTGGTCGGACTGCCCACGGACTACTACGGCATCGACTCCGAAAAGAACAATCTGGGGCAAAAACTGCCGCCCCTGTGGGCGAAGTTCCTGCCCCGGCTGGGCGAGATTGCGAACACCGTGCCCGGGGTCTGCTACGGCGTCGTAGCCCCAGCGGGGCCCCACACCGAAGAACTGCGCTACCTGGCCTGCATCGAAGTGCGGGGCCTCGGTGCGCTGCCACCAAGCATGGTGGCCATGGAAATCCCCGGATCGACCTATGCACGCTTCACCCACCGGGGCCCTGCGCAGAACGTCGATGCGACGGTGAACTACATCTATGCAAGCTGGCTGCTGTCGGCCGGCCCGTCGCACACCCTGGGGCCGGATCTGGAAATCTACGGCTCGCAATACCACCCGACGTCCAGCGACTCCGTGATGCACTACGCGATCCCGATCGCCCAGGGCAAGCGCTGACCCTCCCCCTCAAGAGGACCGTGCCCCTTTGGGGCGCCATCGCTAAGGGCGTCGAACCGGCCTGCCGGAACCGACTGAGAGAGTCCCTTTGAACCTGATTAAGATCGTCCGGAGCCAGGGTCGGAACAGCAATCGAGCTGCCCGCGACCTACCGGCCAGAAGCGGACATTGGAGCCACAAATGCCACTCGAATGGAAACACTCTGCAGATGGAGTCGACTGGGAAGAACTTTCTGCCCTCTATCGGGCTGCACCACTAGGCGAGAAGCCGCCGCTTCATCTGCAGAAAGTCTTCTCAAACAGCATGTTCAAGTGTTTCGTCTACGAGAATGCGACGCTCGTAGCGGTGGGACGCGCGCTCGCTGATGGTGGAGATTGCTCGTACATATGCGACGTTGCGGTATTGCCCAGCTATCAAGGCACAGGCCTCGGCAAACAAGTTGTCAGTGACCTGGTGGAAATGTCATCCGGTCACAAGAAAATCATCTTGTATGCGGTCCCTGGCAAAGAACCTTTCTACAGGAAATTCGGCTTCATGCGAATGAAGACGGCTATGGCCATCTTTAAGAATCAGCAGCAGCAGGTGGAGGGGGGGTACCTTAGTGAAAGCTAATCCTCAAATCAAGATGATGCGTACCGGCAAGTCGTCTGCTGCCGGGGGCCAAAGGTCTGCAACGGGCCCGCTAGCGTCCTTCTGCGTGGGGCAGAATTCGGCCAGTAGCGGGCATTCGGAGTGAACTAATGACTTTGACACTGAAGATTCAAACTGCCTCAGATGTCATCCGCGATGGCCTCGGGTGCGAGCTAGTTACTGAAGGTGGTGATGTTGTGGCTGAGGTATTCCGATGCGATGCCAGCCGATCAATCACGGTGACGATCTTCGCAAACGATGTGCCACTGGACGCTATGGAACGGCTCATTGGCTTCGCAAGAAACCGCCTTGAGCCGTTTGAGTCTGGCGAGCCGCTGGATGCCGCTGTCAACTTCAAGATGAGCTAACGCGTCCACTCTCGGTCCGCTAGCGCCCTTTGCCATGGGGCAGAATCCGGCCAGGAGCAGCCGGTCAACTCAAATGAAAGCGGACACTCAACGTTGGCGCTGCCCGGCATGCAACACGTGCCGCAGAGCGGCCTCCTGCTGTTGCATGTCCGCGCCGAGCAACATGTTAAGCCTTTGCGATAGCGAGCTTTTCGGTGACTCGCATGCTCGTAGAGCAAAAACGACCATATGCCTGTTCCAAGTTCGCCATCTGAGTCGGAGTGGGCGCGCTACTTCCCCTTGCGGACTGCGCGGCCATCATTCCCCGGGCAGTTGTAATGAACTGTTCTAGGGCTTGCACTACCTCGGGATCAACCTGAACCAAAGCAATTTGATCTTCAATCTTTTTTAAGATGGAAGCCATTTCATTGTTCGAGACTGCGCCACCGGCGGATGCAAGTAAGAAATCTGATACCAAACCTTCAAGGCCACGAGTAGATTGCAGATGGACTTGCAGCACCTTCGAACGTTTGGCTTCTGAACCTAGCCGCCTTTCCAGCGGAACAAGGCAAACCCGATAAAGAAGACCAAAGAGTCCTATCAACGCGACAGTAAGAAGCACAGAACCCCAGCGGATTGACTCAAACACATTACTCATGGAAGGTTTAACTCAATGTAGACGGAAAAACACGGTTGATACATCCGGGGCGTGGCGATACATCTTTTGAGAAAAAGTCTCGCAACCCGCTTGCCTGTTGGCTTGCGAACCTGGTTGCTGTGTAAATAAAAAGGTATAAATTTCTCATGAAACCCGGCAAGCATTAAGTCGGCAAACTATAGCGTGACAGTAAGCCCAACCGAGTTCACCTACTGCGTGCTCTTTAGCACCGATCCATCTGTTTT
Source organism: Acidovorax sp. LjRoot204 (assembly GCF_056175785.1). Lineage (NCBI taxonomy): Bacteria > Pseudomonadati > Pseudomonadota > Betaproteobacteria > Burkholderiales > Comamonadaceae > Acidovorax > Acidovorax sp. LjRoot204. The sequence continues at coordinate 22,773 of NZ_JBGFFF010000053.1, read as the reverse complement.
GAATCAACGGCAGCTTCCGGGTGGCACTCCCGAAAGACAGCTCAGGGCCCAAAGCTGCCTTTGAACTAACTCCGGCAGTCCTTGAGTATTTTTAGAGCGACCCAGGCAATGAAGCCACCGAGAGCTCCCCAAATCAGGTGGTACACAACGTTCCCAGCCGTTGAGCCAAGTGCAGCCCCAAGTGCCTCCGCCATCCCGCGTTGCACGAGCGAGTTTGTGGGTGACGGCGATGCTGCTGTTATCAGGCCCCAGGCGCTGAAAAGCAGCACACCAACTCCCAAAAAGAAAAAAAGCCACGCCACAAATTTGGCTTCATGCATACATCCATGCCCCTTGTCCTGTGATGACCGGTCCTGGCCGGATTCTGCCCCACGGCGAGGGACGCGAGCGGGCCCGCTCTAGACAGTCACCGCTGCCTCAAGGCGCCATTCGCACCCATGAAGGAAATGAACTGCGCCACTTGTGAAACAGCTCGTTGACCTCACTCAACCCTGTTTAACTAGAATCCAACCATATCGCTGGGGGTGTCCTGCAATAAATCCGTTGCTGGGCTGAGATCAAACCCTTCGAACCTGTTGCCTGCATTGTTTTACTCTGCAGGCTTGAGATCATCCTCGCGCAGGGAAGCAAGTCCGCTATGGCACGGCCCTGAACACGTCAGGGCGCACTGGTGGGCGGCCCCTGCTCTGTATCTGCTTACGGAGCCATTCCATGTCCTCATCGCCTGCCACGCACGCCACCAACGAAGCGCTGGCTCCCGTCTCCCCCGATCRCCGCGTTTTCCAGTGGCATGACCACGCCTCGCTCTGGTTCAGCCTGGGCGTGGGCCTGCTGGTCATGCAGGTGGGTGCCTACCTGATGCCTGCGCTGGGCACCAAAGAGGCACTCATCGCCATCGTCGCCGGTTCCATCGTGGGCGCGGGCCTGCTGGGCTGGGTGGCCAAGCTGGGATGCGACAGCGGCCTGGCCAGCGCCGGGCTGATGCATGCCGTGTACGGCCGCACGTTTGCCAGCCTGCCGATCATCCTGAACATCGTGCAGCTGGTGGGCTGGGGCACGTTCGAGCTGGTGGTGATGCGCGATGCCACCGTGGCCATCGGCCAGCAGTCGGGCGCCATGGCCGGTGCCCACTGGCCCGTGCTGGCGACGCTGCTGTGGGGCGGCGTGGTGATGCTGCTGATCAGCGGGTCGATGGTGCAGCTGGTGCGCAAGCTGATTGCGCGCATTGCCCTGCCGCTGGTCGTGTTGTCGCTGCTGTGGCTGTCGTGGCAGTTCCTCTCGCTGGCGCAAACCCAAGGTTTTGAAGCGCTGTGGACACGCAAGGGCGACGGAGGCATGGGCGTGCTGCCCGCGCTGGACCTGGTGATCGCCATGCCCATCTCTTGGCTGCCGCTGGTGGCCGACTACGCGCGCCATGGCAAGAACGGCGGATCCGCACTGCGCGGCACCTGGCTGGGCTATGCGCTGGCCAATATCTGGTGCTACAGCCTGGGGGTGCTGGTGGCGCTGACCTTGCCCAGCCAGGACCTGGTGCAGGCGCTGCTGCTGGCCCAGGGTGGTCTGATCGCGCTGTCGCTGATCCTGATCGACGAGGTGGACAACGCCTATGGCGACACCTATTCGGGCGCCGTGTCGGCCCACAGCCTGCTGCCGCGTTTTGGCGTGCGTGCCTGGGGCCTGCTGGTGGCCGCGCTGTGCACGGGGCTGGCGCTGGTGCTGCCCATGCACAGCCTGGAGCCGTTCCTGCTGCTGCTCAGCTCGGTGTTTGTGCCGCTGTTTGGCGTGATCCTGGGGCGCTTGGCCTTTGGCACCGATGCGCCCGCCCTGCTGGCGGCTGCGCGCAAGGTGAATGCGGCGCCCGTGGCCATCTGGCTGGCGGGCATTGCGGTGTACCACCTGGCACCCAAGGTACTGCCTGACGCGGGCTCTGCACTGCCCGCACTGGTGTTCAGCTTTGTGCTCGCCTGGGCCACGAGGCCCAAGGCACACTGAACCAATCAATCACTATAAAAAGATGAGCGCTCAGCGCATGATTGACTAGCGCTTGAGCCTCAAAACACCCAAAAATCGCTCTACAGTGCCTGAAACACCCGCTGCACCACGGGCGCGTAGCCGTGGTTGAGCGGGCCATGGCCGTGGCCGGTGGTGACATCCGCCCCGGCAGCAATGGCCCCCAGGACGTAGGCCCGTGCCTGCTCCACGGCCTGCTGCAGCGGCTGGCCCAGTGCCAGCTGCGCGGCAATCGCGGACGACAGGGTGCACCCGGTGCCATGCCCGTTGTGGGTGGCAATGCGCTGTGACTGCAACCGGTGGCCCTGTCCTTGTGCGTGTTCCCCGCCTTGCACGGCCAGCACATCCACCACCCAGTCGCCCGGAAGGTGCCCGCCTTTGAGCAGCGCGGCGCGGGCGCCCAGTCGCAACAGGTCTTGCGCGGCCAGCTCCAGCGCCTCCACGCCCTCGATGCTGCGCCCCAGCAGCCATCCGGCCTCGTCCAGGTTGGGCGTGACCACTTCGGCCAGCGGAAACAGCTCCTGGACCAGCACGGCCACCGTCTCCTGGGCAATCAGCCGATCGCCACTGGTGGCCACCATCACCGGGTCCAGCACCACGTGCGGCAGCTGATAGGTCCGAATGGCTTCTGCCACCACGTGCACCACGTCCGGTGAGTGCAGCATGCCGATCTTGACGGCGTCCACGCCAATGTCCTGCACCACCGCATCGATCTGGGCCTTGAGCATCTCGGGCGGAATGCCGTGGATGCCTGTCACCCCACAGGTGTTCTGGGCCGTGATGGCGGTGATGGCTGTCATGCCATAGCAGCCCAGGGCACTGAAGGTTTTGAGATCGGCCTGGATGCCCGCGCCGCCGCCGCTGTCAGACCCGGCAATGGAGAGCACGCGTGCGTAGCGGTGGCCCGTGGAGGGCAAGGAGGTCGTCGGTGAAATCATGGCAAAAATTATGGCCTATGCGCCACGTCAAAACGGGGCGCTTAGGGGATGTGCTGTAATTCATTTTCAGGACGAAACAGGGGTGTCCCACCGCATGGTGCGCGACTGAGAAATACCCTGGGGCCCGCACAGAACCCTGTGCACTGCGGCACACGCAGCAGCCCCGCTACCCGATCCAGGTCATGCTGGCGTGGGGAGTTTCCATCAACGGTGACCCCGTTTTGTCCATGGCTGCTTGCCACTACATGGACACACTGACGGAGCTATGTCACTTCAACCTTCTTCCTTTGCCATCCTGGGCGCAGGGCTCATGGGCCGTCTGCTGGCTGTGGAGCTTGCGCGTCTGGGGCACCGTGTAGACATCTACGACGCGGGCAGCCCCGCCGCCGAAAACTCTGCTGCCACCGTGGCTGCGGCCATGCTGGCCCCGCTGGCAGAGTCTGCGATCACCGAACCCGGCGTGGTGCGCATGGGCCACCACGCGTTGACCCGTTGGCCCGAGTTGCTGGCAACCTTGTCAGAGCCTGTGTTTTTCCAGCAGGCCGGCACGTTGATCGTGTGGCACCGCCAGGACGCGGCCGAAGCCCAGCGTTTCACCCGCCAGCTCGAAAACAACCAGCGCGGCCTGCCCGAGCTGCCCACCCTGCAAAAGCTCGACAGTGGCGCCCTAGAGCAGGTGGAGCCCGCCCTTGCGCACCGCTTCAACCAGGGTCTGTACCTGCCCGGCGAGGGCCAGCTGGACAACCGCCAGTTGCTGGCCGCCCTGGTGGTGGAAATGGAGCGCCTGGGAGTGCGCATGCACTGGCACACGCCCCAGTCGCCCGAAGCCTTTACGCCCGGCGCACCCGGCCAGCCTGACCGGGTGCTGGACTGCCGGGGCCTGGGCGCCAAGGGCCAGTGGAGTGCCTTGCGCGGCGTGCGTGGCGAAGTGGTGCGCATCCATGCGCCCGACGTCACGCTGCAACGCCCCACCCGGCTGGTGCACCCGCGCTACCCCATTTACATTGCGCCCAAGGAAGACCATTTGTTTGTCATTGGCGCGACCGAGATCGAGTCCGACGACCGCTCCCCGGCCAGTGTTCGCTCCACCCTGGAACTACTGAGCGCCGCCTATGCGGTGCACCCCGGCTTTGGCGAAGGCCGCATCCTCGAGCTGGCCACGCAGTGCCGCCCCACGCTGCCCGACAACCTGCCCGCCATCCGCCAGACCCGTCCAGGCGTGCTGGAGATCAACGGTCTGTACCGCCACGGCTTCATGATCTCGCCCGCCATGCTGGATGTGACCCTGGAGGTGCTGAACACGGGACAATCGACCCTGTCCGAACGTTTTGACCTCCGGCTGGAACTGGGGCCAGCGGCACCCACCCCGACCGGCGTTGCAGCCCCCGCATTTGCATGAACATCTCGATCAACCAAATCCCGCACGAACTGCCCGAAGGCGCCACCGTGGCCGATGCCGTGGCCGCCATCGAAGCGCGCCCCCCGTTTGCCGTGGCGGTGAACACCACTTTTGTGCCCAACACCCGCTACGCCGCCCATGCGCTGCAGCCTGGCGACCGCGTGGAGATCATCTCGCCGGTCACGGGCGGCTGAGTCAGCAAAAATTCAATCAAAAGAGCTGTAAGCGCTTATAAAACATGCACGAGCAGCTACAAAAATCATAGTAATCACATGACCACTCCGACGCCCCAAGACCCGCTGGTGCTGTACGGCCAGACGTTCGCCAGCCGCCTGCTGCTGGGCACCTCGCGGTACCCATCGCCCGCCGTGCTCGAAGCCGCTGTGCAACGCGCCCGGCCCGCCATGGTCACTGCCTCACTGCGCCGCCAGGGCAGCAACCCGGCCGAAAGCGGCAGCAGCTTCTGGGATCTGCTGCGCAAGCTCAACGTGCCCGTGCTGCCCAACACCGCCGGCTGCCACAGCGCCCAAGAGGCCATCACCACCGCCCAGATGGCGCGCGAGGTGTTCAACACCCCCTGGATCAAGCTGGAGCTGATCGGCGATGACTACACCCTGCAGCCGGACACGCTGAACCTGGTGGGGGTGGCCGAACACCTCATCAAGGAAGGCTTTCAGGTGCTGCCTTATTGCACCGAAGACCTGGTGCTCTGCCAGCGCCTCGTCGATGTGGGCTGCCAGGCCGTGATGCCCTGGGCAGCGCCCATCGGCACCGGGCGCGGCCCGGTCAACCCCTATGCGCTGCAGACGCTGCGCGAGCGCCTGAACGTGCCCATGCTGGTGGATGCCGGGTTGGGCCTGCCTTCGCACGCCTGCCAGGTCATGGAATGGGGCTATGACGGCGTGCTGCTGAACACCGCCGTGGCCCTGGCACAAGACCCCGTGGCCATGGCCGGTGCATTTGCCGATGCCGTCAGCGCCGGGCGCGCAGCCCGCCTGGCCGGTGCCATGGCCGCACAAGACGCCGCCCAGCCCAGCACCCCCGTGCTGGGCACCCCTTTCTGGCACCACGCCCATGCATGACACCACCACACTGGCGCAGGCCATCCTGAGCCACCACGCGGCCACCTTTGCGGGGTTTGCGCCCGAGCCTGTGCCAACCCCCACGTTGCAGGACCCTGTCTACCTCGCCGCGCTACAGGCCTGCAGCCAGTTGGGCTTCATCGCCCATGACGCCGAATGCCTGGCCCGCGCCTGGCAGGCGCGCGCGCTGCGCACTGGCAGTGCACAGCCCGAGCAATGGCCGGACGAGCCCCAGGACTTTGGCCTGCAGCGCCTTCCACGCGCCCATCAGTTCGCCGCGTGCCCGGAGCATTTGGGCTTGTATGCCGTACTGCCCGACGCCCAGTGGGTGGGCCGCATGGCACGTGCCGGGGTGCCCACGGTGCAATTGCGCTTCAAGTCGGACGACGCCCAGGCCATCCGGACCGAAGTTCAGGCCGCCGTCCAGGCGGTGCAAGGCACAGGCGCGCTGTTGTTCGTCAACGACCACTGGCGGGACGCCATCGAAGCTGGCGCCTACGGCATTCATCTGGGCCAGGAAGACCTGGACGCACTCACCACCGAGGAACTGCAAACGCTTCATCGCTCGGGCCTGCGTCTGGGCGTGAGCACCCATGGATATGCCGAAATGGTGCGTGCCGACGCCGTGGGACCCAGCTATATCGCGATGGGTGCCGTGTTCCCCACGACCCTGAAAAAAATGGCCACCGCCCCCCAGGGCGTGGGCAGGCTGGGCGTGTATGCGCGGCTGATGCGGGACTACCCACAGGTGGCGATTGGGGGGATCAGCGCCGAGCAGTTCCCCACGGTACTGGCTACTGGCGTGGGTTCCGTGGCCGTGGTGCGGGCCTTGGTCAACGCACCAGACCCTGAAGCATCGGCCGCAGAGCTGATGGCGCTGATGCGGTGACGGCTGGGTGGCGATAGCGGCCACGGCGGTTATCGCGCATCCCTCACGACCATCGCAGCGCCACCTGGATAGTCGCCGGGTGGCCGATTGGTCGCCTGCTCGCTACTTGTTGTCGGGCTTCTTCATCTGCTCCAGCTCAAGGCGGAGCTCCATGAGATCGTTCTCCATGCCAAAGCCGACCGGCTGGCCCGCTGGCGGCGRCGCCGTCACGGGCACCGGGGGCAGATCGCTCAGCGTGAGGTGGGGTGGGTCCGACAGATCCAGGTCAAGCGGAATGCCCCGCGAATCCTCGCCTACGGCTGCTGCGGGCCTGGAGGGAGTGGCTGCAGAGCGCACGGGCTCGGGCTCCTGCTGGGCCTTCATCGCGAACTCGAACTCCAGGCTGGCTGCCAGTGAATCAAGCGGCTGGTCGTCGTGCAACGCCACCGGTGCAGGAGCTGCAGGTGCCACCAGGGTCTCGGACCGGGGCGGTGCCAGGGGCGTCGTCCGCTTGCGCGGGGGCGCTGCACCGCGCGCACTGGCGGGCGTGGTCTGTGCAATCGCCAGCAGCAGCAACAGATCGTCATAGGCCGCCAGATCAAACGGCTCCACCGCTTCAGCGCCCGTGCGGCGGAACAGGAATTTCTCCAGCAAGCCCAGCACCGCAGGCGTTGTCCACTCGGCCTCGATCTCGGCGAGTGCGTCGGTGTAGTGGTACAGCATGCGGCCCGTGCGGTGAAAGCCCGCAAACTCCGGCACTTGCGCGTTGAAGGACTGCATGAACTGCGTTCGCAGCTGCGCAAACTCATCCACACGGCTGAGCGTGTGGTACAGCCGCAATAGCTCCAGGTAGGCCAACGGAGAGGTCTGGCGGTGCTCGGCAATGTGATTCTTCAGCACCTCGATGGCCTGCTGGTGCTCGCCCACCGAGACAAAAAATTCAGCCTGCTGCTGGATGTCAAACAGCTCTTCAGGGTTGACGATGTGGGGCGCTACCGAGGCGGCGGCCGGCGCGGAAACCGACTTCGCCTGCAAGGGAGCGGGAGCACTCGCCGCCGGGCTGGTCGCTACGAAGCGTGGTTCCACGGCCGCAGGGGCTGCCTTGCGCAGGGGCATGGCACCGGACTCGGGATTCGCCGCGACGGCATGAGGCTGGGTTTCCGACGGCAGCCAGGTGTCGCCGGGATGGGGGGTAAGACTGACCGCTTCTTCATGCGCCGATGCTGCATCGCCACGTGCGCCCAAGGCCACAGAATCGCGCCACGAACGCACTGCCTTGTCAGAGGCGCTGCGCATCCGCGACCACATCCATGCCACCCCCGCCAAGGCCAAGGCCAGCAGACCGCCCAAGGCATATACCACCGTCGCAGGAAAACGCTCCTGTTCCATCGCCTCCAGCTGCTGCTGCAACTGGCCAGCGGCTGCACGGTCCTTGGCGGCCTGTGCTCGCAATGCGGCGGTGTCTGATTCCAGCGCCTTCAACCGTTCGCCGTCTTTTAGCAATTCTTCCGGCTGCGCGTTCAACGACCTCCACAACGCGGCGGCCTGGGTGCGCAGGGCCGACATCTCTTCAGAAGGCGCCGTGGGTAGCTGCGCGGTAGAGCGCAACGCCACAGGACTGTCCAGCCAGGTATCCAGGGGCTCAACCACCAAACGCGGGCGCGCTGCAGGTGCAGCGGCCACCACCGACTTGCCAGGTGCTGCCGTGCCCACACGCGCGGAAGGCCGTGCGGCAGCTGGAGAGCCGGGAGGGCGGCTCTCAGCGGAGGGCGAGCCCGAGGCCCTTGCCAGTGCAGGCGCCTTGTCACGGGGCCTGGTGGCCTGCATAGCACCGGCGGCAGCCGCAGATGCACTGCCACTGCCCTGTGAAGGCGAACGCTGTGACTCTGAAGCTGCGCTGGGGGTTGCTGCAGGAAGCCGCGCCAAGTCCACCGGGGATGCGGAGGCGGACCGGGTGACGGTGGTCGGCAAATCCGAGAGGAAGGTGTAGCTGCGCGTGGTTTTTCCGTTGCACCCTGCGGTCAGGGTCACGGTGAGAACCGGTTCATCCAGCGATACCGAGGCCAGCACGCGGACCCCTGAAGGACGCCCACGCACCTCGGGCAATGGGACCACGCGCACCTTGTTGTCACTGATGGCGTTGTCGCCTGCCACCAGCTTGGCCGTGACGCAGGACGATGCGACATCCGTGCCCGGGTCGGGCTGCAACTCGAACGAGAGATCGACCGGGGCGCCCAACACGACCGTACCACTACCATTACCCAGGGACAGCGCCGAAGCACCGGCTGCAAGCGCCCACAATCCTGGTCCAAAAACGGTGTTACGGATTTTCACAATCAATTCTGTTTTTCGGTCCGGAGGATTCTTGCACATAAGACCCAGATAAGGCCAGAGCCATAATGCCGCTATGAAAATTCAGTTTCCCAACATCGCCATCGTGGGTACCGGTGCCATGGGCCGAGGCATCGCACAAATTGCTGCCCAGGCTGGCAGTCAGGTTTTTCTGCTGGACGCCAACCCCGGAGCCGCCGACGCCGCACGGGCCGCCCTGCAGGAGCAATGGAACAAGCTGGTCGCCAAGGGCCGGATCGAAGCGGACCAAGCCACAGCACTGACCGCGCGGCTGCACCCCGTCAAAACAGCGGCAGACCTGGCGGCCTGCGATCTGGTGGTGGAAGCCATCGTGGAGCGGCTGGATGCCAAACAGGCCCTCTTCGTCGAACTGGAAGGGGTGGTGCGCGCCGATGCGGTGCTGGCCACCAACACGTCCTCTCTGTCCGTGACGGCCATTGGCGCAGCCCTCAAGCGCCCCGAACGCCTGGCTGGGTTCCACTTCTTCAACCCCGTCCCTTTGATGAAGGTGGTGGAGGTGATCGCGGGCCTCAAGACAGATCCAGCGATCTGCACTGCGCTGGCCGCGTATGCCAAGGAAATGGGCCATACCCCTGTACAGGCGCAGGACACCCCTGGCTTCATCGTGAACCACGCGGGGCGCGGCTTCGGCACGGAGGCCCTGCGCATCGTGGGCGAAGGTGTGGCCGATTTCGCCACCATCGACCGCATCCTGCGCGACCAGGTCGGCTTCAAGCTGGGGCCCTTCGAGTTGATGGACCTGACGGCGCTGGACGTGTCGCACCCGGTCATGGAGTCTATCTACCGCCAGTACTACGACGAACCCCGTTTCCGCCCCAGCGTGATCACCGCGCAGCGTCTGGCGGGGGGCGTGGTGGGCAAGAAGGTGGGCGAAGGCTTCTATCGCTACGTGGAGGGCATTGCGCAGGTGCCTGCCGAGGCGCCTGCCCCCGTGGTCAACGACATTCCGCCGGTGTGGGTGTCCTCGCGCGCTGCACGCCGGGCCGAGCTGTACCAATTGCTCAAGGACCTGGGGGCCACCATCGAGACCGGCCAATCCCCCTCCCCCCAGGCCATCACGCTGGTTGCCCCACTGGGCTTTGACGTGACCACCGTCGCCGTGGTGGAGCGGCTGGACCCAGCCCGCACSATSGGCATYGACATGCTSATCGAYGAYGCCGCSACCAAGCGCCGCGTGCTSGCCACCAACCCCGCCACGCGCGTTGACATCCGCAACGCAGCGCATGCGCTGTTTGCGCGCGACGGCAAGGCTGTCAGCGTGATCCGTGACAGCGGTGGTTTCGTCACGCAGCGCGTGGTGGCCACCATCGTGAACATCGCCAGCGACATCTGCCAGCAAGGCATCTGCACCCCCAAAGATCTTGAGACCGCCGTCACCCTGGGCCTGGGCTACCCGCTGGGCCCCCTGGCCATGGGCGACCGCTGGGGCCCAACCAACATCCTGGAAGTGTTGTTCAACATGCAGACCGTGTATGGCGACACGCGCTACCGCCCCAGCCCATGGCTGCGCCGAAGGGGTGCAATTGGCCTGAGCCTGAGCCATGTCGAAGAAGACTGATTGCCAAGCACCACGGCCACCTCACTGAACACCACCATGCCCGCAGAACTCCAGAGCACCAGCCAGGGCCAAACCCTGATCCTGACCCTTCGCAACCCCGAGCGGCGCAATGCCATCGACCCGGTGATGTATGCCGCGGGTGTGGAAGCGCTGGGCGTGGCCGAAAGCAGCCCCGACATCCGCAGCGTGGTCATCACGGGCGCCGATGGCATGTTCTGCTCGGGCGGCAATCTGCAGCGCCTGCTGGCCAACCGCCAGGAAGCGCCGCAGGTGCAGGCMSAAAGCATYGARGGCCTGCACAACTGGATCGAGACCATCCGCACCTACCCCAAGCCGGTGATCGCCGCCGTGGAGGGCGCCGCAGCCGGTGCAGGGTTTTCGCTGGCACTGGCCTGCGACTTCATCGTGGCGGCCCGCAATGCCGTGTTTGTGATGGCCTACAGCAACGTGGCCCTGTCGCCCGATGGCGGCGCCAGCTGGAGCCTGGCCCACGCGCTGCCCCGCCAGATAGCCACCGAGATTCTCATGTGCGGGGACCGCATCAGCGCAGAACGCCTGCACACATTGGGCCTGGTCAACCGCCTTGCCGAAGCAGGCAATGCACTCGACGCTGCCCTGGCGCTGGCCGAGCAGCTCAATGCCCGTGCACCCAATGCACTGGCCAGCATCAAGGAGCTGCTGAACGAAGCTCCCCATGCCCAGCTCACGCACCACCTGGGCCATGAGCGCGACCACTTCGTGAAGAACCTGCACCACGCCAATGGCGGCGCAGGCATCTCAGCATTTCTGGAAAAGCGCGTGCCCCGCTACGAGTAGCGCTGCACCACAAACGCCTCGACGCATCCACCGTCGCAGACCCATCAACCCCCGGTACGCTGCCACCCAGCGCTGGGGGTTTTCTTTTGGCCTACGCGCAGACACGCAGGTGACAACCCTGACGCATTGCGCAGGTCCCTGACGCGACAATGGGCCTGTTTCTAGTCACCCAAAAGACAGGCCATGGACGACCCGATTCTTACTATCGAAGAACGTGAAGCGATCAACTSYGGTCGCTGGTTTTCWTCWCTYTCACCWTCGCTACGSCACGACATCCTSCGATGTGCATWCGTCAAACGCTTCAAGGACGGCGRCCTSATCGCYGCMCGCGGCGACCCKCCCGAGGAGTGGATTGCCTGCGCGCGCGGTGCAGTGCGGGTGAGCTCCACATCCATCTCGGGCAAGCAGATCACGCTGACCTATGTGGAGCCGGGCATCTGGTTCGGCGACGTGGCGATCTTCGATGGGGACCGGCGCACGCACGACGCCTACGCGCACGGCGACACCACGATCCTGTGTGTGGCCAAGGCCGATTTTCGCAAGATCCTGGCCGTGCACACCGAGCTGTACGARGCGMTGMTGCGSCTGCAKGCGCGSCGCATYCGCMMGCTGTTCGGGCTGGTGGAAGACCTCAACACSCTGCCCCTGCGWKCRCGCCTGGCCAAGCAGCTGRTSCACCTGGTGCGCAGCTACGGCGTGCCCAGCCTGTCGGACGGCAGCGAAATGCGGATCAGCCTGCAATTGGCGCAGGAAGAACTGGCACAACTGCTAGGTGCCTCGCGGCAACGCGTGAACCAGGAACTCAAGGCCATGGAACGCGAAGACGCCATCCGCATCGAGCCGGGCGGCCTGGTGGTGCGGGACCGCGAAGCCCTGATGCGCATCGCTGAAGCCGACAACTGACTCATTTACCCCATCACTGACCGCCAGAACCTTCATCCGCCTCCATGAGCAACTTTGACCATTTCGTCGGCACCCGCCCTGTTTCCGATCAGCACGCCTTTGACATCGAAACGCTGACTGCATGGCTCTCCAGGAACATGGAGGGCTTTGCGGGCCCGCTGACGGTAGAGATGTTCAAGGGCGGGCAGTCCAACCCCACCTACAAGCTCATCACCCCCGGCGCCAGCTACGTGATGCGCGCCAAGCCCGGGCCCGTGGCCAAGCTGCTGCCTTCAGCACACGCCATCGAGCGCGAGTTTGCGGTGATGAGCGGCCTGTACGGCACCGACGTTCCCGTGCCGCGCATGTTTGTGCTGTGCGAGGACGAGTCGGTGATTGGGCGCGCCTTCTACGTGATGGAGTGCATGCAGGGCCGCGTGCTGTGGGACCAGTCCCTGCCCGGCATGACGCCAGCTGAACGCGGTGACATCTACAACGAGATGAACCGGGTGATCGCAGCGCTGCACACGGTGAAATTTGCAGACCGAGGCCTGGCCAACTATGGCAAGCCSGGCAACTACTTYGACCGCCAGATCGGCCGCTGGAGCAAGCAATACGTGGCCTCCATCACGCAGCCCATCGAAGAGATGGACCGCCTCATGGAATGGTTGCCCGCCAACATGCCCGCCAGCGCACGGGACGAGGGCCATGTGTCCATCGTGCACGGCGACTACCGCCTGGACAACCTGATGTTCCATCCCACCGAGCCCCGCGTGATCGCCGTGCTCGACTGGGAGCTSTCCACRCTGGGCCATCCGCTGGCGGACTTCAGCTACCACTGCATGAGCTGGCACATTCCTGCCTCGCTGGGGCGTGGCATTGCGGGGCTGGACCTGGGCGCGCTGGGCATTCCCGACGAAGACACTTACATCCGCCTGTACTGCGAGCGCACCGGCATCACCACCCCCGAGGCGCTGCGTGCCGACTGGAACTTCTACCTCGCCTACAACATGTTCCGCMTCGCCGCCATTTTGCAGGGCATCGCCAAGCGGGTAGAGGCTGGCACGGCCTCCAGCGCCCAGGCCAAGGCCTCGGGCGACACCGCACGACCCATGGCCCAGCTGGCCTGGTCCTTCGCTCAACGCGGCTGAACACACGACGCAACACCTGCGCCGCCCACGATTACCAACGGAGAAGAAACCCATGGACTTTGACTACTCGCCCAAAACCAAGGAACTGCAGGCCAAGCTGCTCCAGTTCATGGATGACCACATCTATCCGAACGAGTCTGCCTACAAGGATGAGTTGGCCGCCAACACCGTCGCAGGCAAGCGCTGGAGCGCGCTGAACACCATCGAAAACCTCAAGCCCAAGGCCCAGGCCGCCGGGTTGTGGAACCTGTTCCTGCCGGTCGACAGCGCCGCAGCATCCGGCTATGCAGGTGCCGGCCTGACCAACCAGGAATACGCRCCRCTGGCCGARATCATGGGCCGCGTGCCATGGGCCWGCGAGGTGTTCAACTGCTCSGCGCCCGACACCGGCAACATGGARACCATTGCCCGCTACGGYKMCGAAGCCAWCAAGGCSCGCTGGCTCAAGCCMYTGCTCGAAGGCMAGATCCGCTCGGCCTTCGCCATGACCGAACCCGATGTSGCMTCSAGCGACGCSACCAACATCKMGACCCGCATCGAGCGCCAGGGCGAYGAGTACGTSATCAACGGCCGCAAGTGGTGGATCTCTGGTGCGGCCGACCCGCGCTGCGCTGTGTTCATCACCATGGGCAAGACCGACCCCGAAGCCCCGCGCCATTCGCAGCAGAGCATGGTGCTGGTGCCCGCCGACGCCCCTGGCATCAAGATCATTCGTCCGCTGAATGTTCTGGGCTACGACGACGCRCCGCACGGCCACGTCGAGATGACCTTCGAGAACGTGCGTGTGCCCGTCTCCAACATCCTGCTGGGCGAAGGCCGYGGCTTCGAGATYGCCCARGGCCGCCTSGGCCCYGGACGCATYCACCACTGYATGCGCCTSATYGGCCTGGCCGARCGYGCGCTSGAGCTGATGTGCAAGCGCGCMTCSTCRCGCGTGGCCTTYGGCAAGACCGTSGCCYMGCAGACCGTSACRCAGGAGCGCATYGCCGARGCSCGCTGCAAGATCGACATGGCSCGCCTGCTCACSCTGAAGGCTGCMTGGCTGATGGACGTGGCCGGCAACAAGGTCGCCAAGACCGAGATCGCCATGATCAAGGTGGTSGCGCCCAGCATGGCCTGCCAGGTSATCGACTGGGCCATGCAGGTGCACGGCGGTGGCGGCATGTCTGACGACTTCCCGCTCGCCTATGCCTACGCCGGTGCGCGCACSCTGCGYTTYGCTGACGGCCCGGACGAAGTGCACCGCAACGCGATYGCCAAGTGGGAGCTGGGCAAGTACGGCACCTACGGCCGCGACGCCGCCGTGCCGGTCACCCGCGGCAGCTGACGCCAACCTCCGTAGGACCTGACACCCGCAGCCCCTACTGCGGGTCTGCAGCGCCTTCCGTCGGCACACCCGCGGGCGGAGGGGGCGGCAGGTTCTGCAATGCCCCTTGGGCAGCCGCCAGCAGCAGCTGCGTGGCCTGGGCGATCTCCGTCAGGCTGCGCTGCGTGTGCTCCATGCGCAGATACACCTTGCCGCGTACCAGCATCAACAGCAGAGGCGACTGCGCCCGTACCTCCCCGCCCTCACCTTCCACGATGTTGAGCAACTGGGACACCACCGGCGCATGGATCCAGCGCTGCGCGGTCTCCATGCGCTCCGCCACCACCGCAAAGTGCTGTCGAAACGAGGCCGGCAGGCCCGGCCAGGTCACCTCTTCAAACATGGCCAGCCAGCGCATTTCCTCGGGCAGGCTGGCATTCACCGTGGTCTGCAGGGTGTCGGTGATGGCGTTGTAGGCATTGCCCTCCAGGGACTCCTGCAAGGGGCGGTTGAGCACCATCACCGCCGCGTCCGGGTCCACCCCCAGGTCGGCGCGCCCCCGCAACTCCAGGCCGCGCACATAGTCACGCGTTGGGTTGCCACATTCCAGCCGCCACGGGTGGCCATTCAGGTCGCCCCCCAGGTCAAAATGCCCGTCCACCGCCTGCGGCACCACCGCCAGGCGCTGGGTGGCCGCCCAACGCACCACCTCCTGGTTGGACACGGGCCGTGCGGCATTCGGGCCACCGGGCAGATGCAGCGCTTTGCGAAGACGGTCAAACATGGCGATTCGAAGCCCAAGGCTTCGCGGAAGTCACGGATGCAGGCATTATTGGGGGCATCGGCCGCTGCGGCAAACCGGCGGAACGCCTTCTGTGACCTGGTTCACCATGCCGGAAGGGCAAAGCGGCGAACGGCTGGTGCGGCCACTGCCCACGCGCATGGGCACTGCACCGCGCCGGAGCAACCCCGCCGCATTCACTTTTGGCGATCTGAACAGCCCACATGCTCTTCTCTATGAACCGCAGACTTGCCCTCATCACCGTGGCTGGTGCGCTGGCCGCTCCGGGGACCGCCCTGGCGCTGCCCGACGATGCATCGGCCCGGGTGCGCCAGCTGGTGCGCTGGTCCACCGCGACGGCCGACCACCAGGGCTTGCCGTTTGCCGTGATCGACAAGCCTGCCGCGCGCATCCACGTATTTTCGGCACAGGCCCAGTGGCTCGGCAGCGCGCCCGTGCTGCTGGGGGCCGCTGCGGGTGACCGCTCAGCCCCGGGCATCGGGGCCAAGCCTCTGTCCTACATCCGCCCGCACGAACGCACCACCCCTGCTGGCCGCTTTGTGACAGAGCCCGGCCGCAACCTGCAGGGTGATGACATTGTGTGGATCGACTACGACGCTGCCGTCTCACTGCACCGGGTGCGCAGCGTGAGCGCCGCAGAGCACCGCCTGCAGCGTCTTGCAAGCCCCGGCGCGCGGGACAAACGCATCAGCTACGGCTGCGTTAACGCACCTGCCGCGTTCTACGACCAGTTCATCGCACCTTGGTTCGGGCGGGCACCAGGGGTGATCTACGTGCTGCCGGACACCGAGCCTTTTGCTACATTTTTTGAAGCAGCCAGCGCATATGAATAGTGCGCTACCGGCCCATTTGATTCAATTTTCTTGCCCCGTACGGCTGGGGCTCACGCGCTGCCGCTTCCGGCAGTAGCCACGCACACGCCAACCAGACTCAAGCCGTTGCGCGCTGCAGGCGAAACACAGGCCGGCGGCCGCCCACCACCAGCCCCTTGGCGTTGCGGATGACAGCGTTTCTGCGCGGCGCCAGGGCCTCCTGCTGGGCTGCATCCAGCCATCCCAGCTGGTCCATCACCTCCACCGCAGCCGCCACCTGCGCCACCATGTTGCCGTCCATGATCTTGAGGGCAAATGCCTCGCCACGGCTGCGGCTGCCCACCACCTGCACCCCGTCGGCCCCGGTCTTTGAGACCCAGTCGCCCTGCCCTGCCCGCATGAAATCCAGGTCGTGCCGGCCGGTGCCGGAGCCCAGCTCCGGGCGTTGCACCATGGCATCGGCCAGTGCGGTCAGGCTCTGGTCCAGATCCGTGTCGGGCGCCCCACCTGCCAGGCGCGCATAGCCCCGGGCCAGGTGCGCGAGCGGCATGGCGTAGTTGGGGGCGGAGCAGCCATCGATGCCCATGACCAGTTGCTCAGGCCCCAGCCCCACTGCCTGCGCCACCCGCTCACGAATCGCCCACTGCAACGGGTGCGCAGGGTCCAGATGGTTGTCGAGCGGCCAGCCCTGCCGCACACAATGGGCGACAAAACCGGCGTGTTTGCCGCTGCAGTTGTTGTGGCGTTCGTCAGGCACAAAGCCGTCCGGCAGCGAACCCAGCCCCAGCTCGGCAAACAGTGGCCGGTGGCAGCCGCAGCGCAAGGCGTGGTAGCTCTGCCCCACACTGCCCAGCATGTGCTCAACCTGCTCGACATGCATGGCCTCGCCGTTGTGGCTGGCGCACAGCAGGGCCAGTTCGCCCGCGCCCCAGCCCAGCGCCTGGGCGCCGCCAGACTGCATGAACGGCAGGGCCTGAAATGCCTTGATGGTGGAGCGCGTGAACGTGACCGTGTACGGGTCGCCCACCTGCGCCAGCACACGGCCATGGCGGTCGGCCACCGCCACGGCGCCCCAGTGCTGGCATTCGGCGAGGTCGCCCCGGGTCACCTCGATCAGCGGAACAAAACCCATGGTGATCTCCAGCAGTGGTTACTGCGCCGCCGGTGCGGGGGCCAGCGTCAGCTCATGGGCCCAGCTTGCGGGCTGGCGCTGCAGGGCACGGTAGCCCGTCTGCGCCCAGGTGCTGCTCATGTCGCGGTAACGCGGCGAAAACACCAGGCCGCTTTGTCCGGTCTGGTAGATGAAGCGCGACTGCTCCAGGTCGGCCAGGTCGTACACCGCGCGCAGCGATGCGGCGTGGCGGTTCASAAACGGCCCCTTGGCTTCGCCCGCGTTGTACTGCCCCACGTTGACGGTGTAGGCGTCGCCATGCGATGGCTCGCTCACGTCAAAAAAGCGGGCCAGTGCAGGCACATTGCCAAATGGCCGGTGCACGCTGAGTGCCGGGTGCGCCGCGCCCCAGCGCCATTGCGCGGGGTCTGCGCCGTAGGCCGCCTGCAGCCGGTCGAGCGCGCGTCCCAGGGCTGCGGCCGACTGCTCTGCACACGATGCGGGCTGGCACCACCAGGGGTCGTTGCGCTCCAGGATGCCCTCCAGCGCGGCCCGGTAGTCGCGTTTGCCGTAGGTGGCGGTAAACCGCGCGTCACCGATGCGCGGCACGATCAGGCCACGCGCCAGCTCGTCGGTCCATGCGGCAAACACCAGGGGCGCAGCCTTGCCCGCATCCATCACACCGTCAAAGCCTTGGAGCTGCTGTTGCGCAGCTGCGGCCAGGGGGTGTGATGACTTGGCCTGCTGCAGGTAGGGCAGCAGCCTGCGCGTGGCCAGAGACGTTACATCGCGGTGGATGGCCTGCATGCTCGCGGCATCGTGCTTGTCGGTCGCCTCGATCAACTGCGCAATGCGTTCGTAGCGGTAGGGCAAGGCCCAGTCTTGGGTGAGGTAGTGGGGATAGTCCGGCGCGGTCACCCGCTGGTTGGCGGTGGCAATCCAGCCCCGGGCGCCGTTGTCCTCGGGCGTCTGGTCATACGGCAGCCAGCCCTTCCAGTCGTACCGCGCATCCCAGCCCGGTGAGGGCGCCACGCCCCGGATGTCGTTGGCCGGGTCTCGCACGGGTGCGCGGCCTGCGGCCTTGAAGCGGATGTTGCYCTGGTCATCGGCCGCCACCACGTTCTGCATCGGCGAGTGGTAGTGCGACAGTGCCGCGAACAACGCGTCCACCGATTTGGCCTGGTTGGTCTGGAGGCCCACCAGCACCGTCTGGTTGTCGGCATCGAGCGCGCTCCAGCGCAGCGCCAGCACGTATTTGCCGAGGTCCAGCACGTCGGCATGCGACTTCTGCGCGTCGCTCAACACAGGGCCATGCCGGGTGCTGCGCACTTTCAGGGCGACGTCGGCCTGCCCTTTCACACGGATGGTTTCGTTGCGCACCGTGAAGGGCGCCCAACCCTCGGGCGTGCGGTACTGCGAGGCATCAGCGGGGTTGATCTGCTCCAGGTACAGGTCCTGAACATCGGGGCCGGTGTTGGTGAAGCCCCAGGCCACTTTGTCCGTACGGCCCAGCACCACAAAGGGCATGCCGGGCAAGGTGGCGCCCACCGCGTCGATGGCGCCGATGGGGGTGCCGTCAGACGCCTGGCCCGCAGGTGCCTGCAAGCCCGCAAAGTACCAGATGGCAGGTGCCGACAGGCCCAGGTGCGGGTCGTTGGCCAGCAGCGGTTTGCCACTGACGGTGCGGGTGCCCGCCAGCACCCAGTTGTTGCTGCCCTTGCCCTCGTTGGTACCCGCATTGCGGGTCAGTTCGTCAGCCCAGGCCAGCATGCCGGCACTAATCTGGCGGGACAAATGCCCATCACCCAGCGCGGCAGATGCAGCCCCCCGGTCGACCGGTTCAGCGGCGGCCGCCGGTGCAGCAGAAGCGCTGGCATCGGTGGCCCGGTACACCCCCAACTGCCGGTACAACGCGGCCAGGTCGGCCGAGGCTGCGGGGCGCTCGCCCGGGTACGGTGGCATCAGTTGCCACAAGCGCTCGGTGTCCAGCGTTTTCGCAACGGACAGCCGCGCAAACTCGTTGCCCCAGTTGCCGCCCAGGTCCAGCGCCATCATCAGCGCCCAGCCCACGCTGTCCTCCGGCTCCCACACAGCACCCGTGGTCCCGCCGGGCTGAACGCCCAGGATGTGGAACTCCGGCGGCAGCGCCTGGGGGCGGTTCTGGTGGAAGGCGTGGATGCCCTGGCTGTAGGCCTGCAGGGCCTCCTGGGCATACAACGGCAGGCCTGCGTACTGCCGCCTGGCCGTGCCCATGATGTCCAGCGTGCGCATGAGCTTGTCGGTCTCCAGCGTGGCCGGCCCAAACACTTCGGACAGCTCGCCGTGCATCACGCGGCGGTTGAACTCCAGCTGCCAGGTGCGCTCCTGCGCATGCACGTAGCCCATCGCAAACCAGGCGTCTTGCGGGCTCTGCGCGCGGATGTGGGTGACGTCTGCGCCATCGCGCTGCACCTGCACGGCCTGGCGCAGGCCCTTCACGACCAACTTGCCATCCAGTGTCGCAAAGCTGCGCTGTACATACACGGCAGCCCCCGTGCCAGCCAGCAAGGCCGCCACCACCAGCCCGACGGCCGTTCGCTTCATCCACGCCATGTCTCGTGTCTCCTGATTGTTCTGGGTTGTTTGTGTGGGTTCGGAAGTGAAAGGGCTGCGCGCTGACCGGGAGCCCGCCGCGCTGTGACAGCTGTCGGCGGCAGCCGACGGCCTCAGCCCAGATGAACGCTGGTGCCGGCGACCTGAAAGTTCATGATCGGAGCACTGGACTCGGTAAAGGGAACCCCCAGTGCAATCTGCCCCGTGCCATGCAGGATGCACGCATCGCGGCGCAGCCGCACGGGCGAGTCGCTGCCGTCAAACCGCACCCAGGTGCCGAAGCTGCTCATGTCGGTCAGCACAAAGCCGCTGTTGCGCCAGTCGATGCGCGCATGCAGCCGTGAAACGCGGGGGTCATTGATGCACAGCTGGGCATGGTTGGCGCGCCCCACATGCACGGGCGCATCCGACGAAGTGAACGACATGTCCACCCCATGCCAGGAAAACTGGATCTGCCCCAGGATGGAATCGGCCGGAGCAAAACTGCTGACCAGCGCCGCCTGCATGGTGAGCGAATCGGGCTCTTCGTTCTCGCGCCACTCCACCTGGTAGAGCATCTGCAGCTCGGCCTTGCCGCGGATTTCCATCAGGCCCAGCTTGCGGTACCACACATCGGCAGCGGCCCCCGCCAGCAACACAGTCGTCTCGGTGGCCCAGATTTCGGCGGGGCCCGCGCGCTCGCACAGGCGGGAGGCCACATTGACGGCATCACCGTAACAGTCGCCATCCACATCGACCACCTCGCCACTGGCCACTCCCACGCGGATGTCCATGCGCAGCGGCTGCGGCCACCGGTCCAGACGCGCCTGGTGCTGGCGCAGCATGTGGGTGGTGGCAGTCACGGCACTGGCCGCATCACCAAACACACACAACACCCCGTCGCCCAGCTTCTTGACCACGCGGCCTGCATGCGCCTCGATGGTGTCACTGATCCACTGCGTGACCTGCGTCACCGCCTCGGTGGCGCGCTCGTTGCCCAGCGTTTCATACAACGAGGTGCTGCCCGAAATGTCGGCGAAGACCACCGTTGACAACACACTCATGAACGATGGCCGATTAGTAACATCATGTGAACCAGTTTAGTGCAAGCTCAACGAAGACGCATCTATCAAAGCGTCAACAATCCTTTGCCAAGGTCTTTGCGGGCCACGCAAGCCAGTACTTGCGGCCTCACTGGAGGCGCTGGTGGTGGCAGTAGGCGTAGAGGGCGCGCATCTTGGGTGCCTGAAGACCCGGCAAAGCCCACGCCGAGCAGCGCACCTGTTCGCCCGCTTGCCTCGCGTCAGGCCGCCGCAAGCATTCGCGATGAATTGCGTAAAAGTTCGCAACAAACGGGGGCGCCGTGTTGTCTTTATGCAAAAACAAGAGCGTCACCCTTGCGTCAATCCTCACTCCCGCTTACTTTGATCGACCCTGTTACAAGAATCGCACAGCTCACCGTCCATGCGCTGGAACAAGCCCAATCTCCGCAACAACCTGCACGACCTGCTCGGTCGTGACAAGCCGTCATCGACGGCCTGGGTGCGCGACCAGGGTCTGGAAGAGGTGCGGCGTGCCATGCTGCACAGCCTGATGGGGTTGACCGGCTGCGAAGTGGCGCGCATGAACATGCGCCTGCGCTATGCGGGCGACATTGAAGCGCTGTGGTACCTGCGCAGCGATTTGCTTGACACGCTCACCCTGCTGCGCGGCGAGGCCATCGCGCAGACGGTGCTGGACCAGGTGACGCCGATGTTCCAGGGGCAGTTGCCGCTGTCGCTGCGGGTGCCACAAATGCCCAACGCACCCCGCGCGCACCTCTGAAACTCTGAGATTGCAGCCCTGACAGCCGGGGCCGGTCACCACGCCGCACTTACATCGTGCCACGCAGCGGCCCCAGGTTAGCGCCGCCTGTTCAGTGCTGGTGGCCCCAATAGATCAGCGCATCGCGCTCTTCCACCGACAACGACACCGTTGCACCCACGGGCAGCAGCACCTTGGTCTCGACATGCCCAAACGGCAGGTTGGTCAGCACGGGCGCCTTGATCTGGGTGCGCAGCCAGTCCACCACCGACYGCAGCTTGTAGCCCTTGTCGTGCGGCGCCAGCTTGAAGTTGGTGAACTGCCCCAGTACCACGGCCTTTTGCTGGGCCAGCACACCGGCGTGCAGCAGCTGGGTCAGCATGCGCTCAACGCGGTAGGGATGCTCGTGCACATCCTCCACAAACAGCACCCCACCCTTGACCTGCGGGAAGTACGGCGTGCCGACCAGCGAAGCCAGCACCGCCAGGTTGCCGCCCCACAGGGTGGCGCTTTTCACATAGACGTTGGGCACAGCCGGCTTGCCGGTAGTGGCATGGGGCTTTTCCTTGTGCATGCGCCAGCCCGTGCCTTCACCGTGGCCGGTCAGCAGGTCGTCAAAACAGGCTTCCATGATGTCGTCGGGCGCGCCCTCCACGCCAAAATCGGCCCCCAGCGAGGGCCCCGACCAGGTGGTGGCCCCGGTTTTGGCCAGCACGGCGAGCTGGAAGGCGGTGAAGTCGCTCACGCCCACGAAGTGGGTGCCCTTTTCGATGGCCTTGGCCACCGCCTTGTAGCGGATGCCCGGCAGGATGCGGGTGAGGCCATAGCCCCCGCGCGAGATCAGCGCCACATCGGCGCCACTGGCCGCCGCACGGTGGATGGCGGCCAGCCGGGTGGCGTCGTCGCCCGCAAAGCGTGTGTGTGTGGCCAGCGCGTCCACATCCACCTCCACCTCATGGCCCTGGGCCTTGAGGCGGGCAATGCCCCGCTTGAAGGCGGCCTTGTCGCGCACTGCACTGGAAGGCGAGTAGATGTAGATGTGCTTGGGACCGTGGTCGTGGTCGCACTGCGAGGGGTCGTGATGGTGGTCGTGCAAAGCGCTCAGGCCCCGCTGGGGCCTGCTCCGTAAACAGGGGGGATGCCCGGTGCCCCATGCAGTCATGGGGCGCCAGCGGGCACATCAGTGCGTGAAGTATTCCACAGCCTGTGCAGCAATGGCCTCGCCATGCTCCTGAACAAAATGGCCCGCATGCGGCAGCACCACCGGCTCGGGGCATCCACGGATGTTGTG
>NZ_JBGFFF010000052.1:0-29605 GCF_056175785.1 Acidovorax sp. LjRoot204 | reverse complement strand
GGCCAGGTGGTACATGAGCTGCATGCTCTCGCTGCCGCTCGATGGCGAGCTGGAGAACATCTGCGCCTTTTGCGCACCCGCTGGTGCGATGGCCGGAAAGTACGCCTCGCCATGCAGCACCTTGCCGGTGACCTTGAGCCAGTTGTCCAGAAACGTGGCCTGCATCTGCGCCACCACGGGGCCACGCACCAGGTAGTGCGAGTCGCGCCAGTGGTCGGGGTCCTGCGCGTGGCCCGTCCATGCCGGGGCAATGCCCACGCCGCCGGTAAAGCCCACCTGCCCGTCCACCACCAGCAGCTTGCGGTGGGTGCGGTTGTTCAGGCGGGCCAGGTTGTACCAGTGCGGTTTGTGGAACTTTTCAATCAACACCCCGGCCGCCTTCATCTCGGCCAGATAGCTTTCTTCCATCTTGGCACTGCCCACCCAGTCGAGCAGCACATGCACGGGCACACCGGCGCGGGCGCGCTCGCTCAGGGCGTCGGCAAACTGCTTGCCGATGTCGCCCG
Organism: Acidovorax sp. LjRoot204; assembly: GCF_056175785.1. Lineage (NCBI taxonomy): Bacteria > Pseudomonadati > Pseudomonadota > Betaproteobacteria > Burkholderiales > Comamonadaceae > Acidovorax > Acidovorax sp. LjRoot204. The sequence goes on along the minus strand of NZ_JBGFFF010000052.1, from coordinate 29,099 downwards.
ACCAGTAGATGTAGGTTTCGAAGGTGACGCTTTTCTGAGCGGCCTTGATCGCGGCCAGCATGGGCGGAAAGATCTGGTCGCCGTTGAGCAGCTCCGTCACCGCATTGCCGCCCACAATGCCCGGGCCCAGCAGGCTGCCCAGGGCGCGCTCGAACTGCGGGTGGGCGGTGTTGTACAGGCGCGGCAGCTGTTGCTGCACCTTTTTCTCGCCCGCCGTGAAGTTGAGCGCCAACAAGACAAGGGCCCCCGTGGCCAGGGCCGTGAGCAAGACAGTGAGCATGGTGGAACGGCGGCGAGGGGCGGCGGGTGGCATGGCGCGATGGTAGGTGCCGACATGCAGGCGCGATGTAGGCGGACGCCGCCAACACCGGGGGCACAATCGCCCTTGTCGGCCGCGACAGCGGGGCGCTTTGCACCCGTACCAGTCCCTCGCGCAGCCACTTTGTTTTTGTTCATGCCTTCCTCTGCCGTGTCTGAATCTGCCCGCCCCGCTTCCGCCCGCCCCGCCCTCTCCATCACCCGCCGCAGCGCCTTGATCGGCACGGCGGGCCTGCTCGTGCAGCCTGCCCTGGTGGCCCCTTTGCATGCCAAGCCTGTGCCACCCGCGCCCACGGTGTGGCCCCAGGCGCTACAGGTGCCCGGGGGCGTGGCACGGCTGTCGCTGGGCCCGGCGGCCACGCGGCCGGTGGCGCAGGTGCGCCAGGGCGAGGTGGATGTGCCGCTGCGGGTGGTGGGCGATGCCATCGAGTGGACGGCCATCGTGGGCATTCCACTGGCGGCGGCGCCGGGCGATGCATTCATCAGCGTGCTGCCCGAGGGCGGCGGCAGCCCGCGCCTGGTGCACTACAGCGTGGCCCCCAAGCAGTACAAGGAGCAGCACCTGAAGGTGTCGCCCCGCACGGTGGACCTCTCGCCCGAGGACCAGGCCCGCTACGAGCGCGAGCGCGACCACCAGGCCCAGGTGATGGCCACCTTCACCGAGCAGCCCGCCGGAGTGGCGCTGGCATCGCTGCGCATGCGCGTGCCCGTGCCGGGGCGGCGGTCCAGCTCGTTCGGGCTGCGCCGCGTGTTCAACGGCCAGCCGCGCAATCCGCACAGCGGCATGGACATTGCCGCCGCCACCGGCACGCCCATCGTGGCGCCGCTGCCGGGCCGGGTGATTGACGTGGGCGACTACTTCTTCAACGGCGGCACGGTGTGGCTGGACCACGGCCAGGGCCTGCTCACCATGTACTGCCACCTGAGCAGCATGGAGGTGCGCGTGGGCGATGTACTGCAGGCGGGCGACGCGTTCTGCAAGGTGGGCGCCACCGGCCGCGTGACCGGCCCGCACCTGCACTGGGGCGTGATGCTGAACCGCACCATGGTGGACCCGGCGCTGTTCGTGCCGGCGTGATGGCGCAGGGCTTCATTACTATGCAATTGATAGCACCCAGTGCATATTGCACTAGCGCATCCGGCCCTTTTTGCTTGAAACCAGCCCCATGACCTCGCGCCTGATCCGTTTCAACAAACCCTACGGCGTGCTGAGCCAGTTCACGCCCGAGGGCAAGTGGCAGGGCCTGAAGGACTACATCGACCTGCCCGGCGTGTACGTGGCCGGGCGGCTGGACGCCGACAGCGAAGGGCTGCTGCTGCTGACCAACGACGGCAAGCAACAGGCCCGCATTGCCGACCCGCGCTTCAAGATGGAGAAGACCTACTGGGTGCAGGTGGAGGGCATCCCCAATGAGGCCGCGCTGGCCGCGCTGCGCAGTGGCGTGGTGCTGAACGACGGCCCCACCCTGCCCGCCCGCGCGCGGCTGCTGGAGCCCGCCCCTGCGGTGTGGGACCGCACCCCGCCCATCCGCGAGCGCAAGGCCATCCCCACCACCTGGATCGAGCTCATCATCCGCGAAGGCCGCAACCGCCAGGTGCGCCGCATGACGGCCGCCGTGGGCCACCCCACGCTGCGGCTGATCCGCGCGGCCATCGGGCCGTACACGCTGGACGGGCTGGCGCCGGGCACCTGGGCGGATTGAGCTGGCAGGCGTGCGGGGTCTACGCGGCCACCGCCTGCATGCGCCGCGACAGGGCTGACCCACGCGCGCGCAAAAAGGCCCGCAAGCCCTCGGCATAGTCCGCACCCACGGCCTGCTGCACCGAAGGGCGTGCCGCCAGCGCAGCCCGCCACTGCTGCACCAGCGGCAAGCCGTGCCAGAGCCCCAGGCCATCCACGCCCGGTAAGGTGTCGATGACGTCGAAGTACCGGAACACCGGGCCGAACACCACATCCACCATGCCAAAGTCCGGCCCGGCAAAGTACGGCCCCGGCACGCTGCGCTGGCCCAGGGCCTCTTCGATCTGCACGAAGCGGCTGCGCAGGTCCTGCGCGCGGGCCTGCAGCGTGGCCTCATCCGCTGCGGCGTAGAAGGCGCCGATGGTGTTCAGCACCGCAGAGCCAAACTCCATCCAAGCCCGGTGGCGTGCGCGCTGCAGCGGATCTGGCGGGTGCAGCACGGGCATGGCCACCTCGTCCAGGTATTCGCAGATCACGRCCGAMTCGAACAGGCTCTGGCCGCGCACCTGCAGGACCGGGGTCTTGCCCAGCGGCGAGAGGGCCAGGAACCAGTCGGGCTTGCGGGCCAGGTCGATGGTGCGGCGCTCGAACGCCAGGCCCTTTTCGTGCAGCACGATGGCCACGCGCTGCACATAGGGGCACAGCGCGTGCGAGACCAGAGTGAGCGCAGCGGGCGCTGTGGTCTGGGCCATCACGACAACAACCCCTCAGCCCGCAGCGCAGCCTGCACCTGCGGGCGGGCCGCCACGCGTGCCATCCAGGCCTGCAGGTGCGGGTAAGCAGTGAGCGGGATGCCCAGCAGGTGGGACCAGTTGACGATGGTGAAGCCATACGCATCGGCCACGCTGTAGCCACCTGCCAGAAAATCGCTGCGCGACAGCATGGTATCCATCTCGGCAAAACGCACGGCCAGCTTGGCCTTGACGGCCTGGCGCGTGGAGTCGGCCGTCTCCTTGTGCCATAGCCAGGGGCTGAAGCCCTTGTGCAGTTCGGTGCTGACGAAGGTGAGCCATTCCAGCACGGACAGCCGCTCGCTGGAGCCGGGCTGGCCGATGAGTGCGCGCGCCGGGTCCAGGTCGGCCACGTACTGCAGCAGCGCCGCTGCTTCGGTGTGGCGCGACTGGTCGGCCAGCTCCAGCAGGGGCACATAGCCGCGCGGGGAGATGTTGAGGTAGTTGGCGCCGGTCTCGGTGGTGTGGCGCACCAGGTCCACCTTGACCAGATCGAACGCAACGCCGACCTCGCGCAGGGCAATGTGGACGGCGAGCGAGCAGGCACCGGGGGCGTAGTAGAGCTTCATGGGAACGGGGCTTTCTGTAAAAACGGTTGGAATATGTCGCCCCTTGGCAGCCACAGAAACCCATCGGTACACGGCAAGGCCCGGCGACAGGCAGAATCTATGCTTGCAATAACGCAAACAAAATAAGCACCCATGAAATCAACCGTTGCATCAGCGCAATACCAACTGGGCGCGGCCGAGCTGGAAGTGCTGCTGGCCATGGTGCGCACCGGCACCCTGGCGGCCGCCGGTGAGCGGCTGGGTGTGGATGCGTCCACGGTGTTCCGCGCCATCCAGCGCATCGAACGGGGGCTGGGCCAGTCGCTGTTCGACCGGTCGCGCGCTGGCTACCGCCCCTCGGAACTGGCCCAGGCATTGGCCGAACAGGCCGAGCGGGTGGAAGCCGCTCTGGAGGCCGCGCGCTCTGCCGCACAGGCGCAGCCCGAACAGGTGTCGGGCACGGTGCGCATCTCCACCACCGACACCATCCTGCACGGCCTCATCGCCCCGGCCCTGCAGATGCTGCAGCCCCGGCACCCGGCCCTGGTGTACGAGCTGCACGCCGGCAACGAGCTGGTGAGCCTGACGCGGCGCGACACCGACATCGCCGTGCGCGCGACCAAGCGCCCGCCACAGCACCTGGTGGGGCGGCAGCTGGGCATGATCCGCTCGGCCCTCTACGCAGGCACCGCCAGCACCCTGGCCCTGTCGGATGTGGAGGCGGGCCGCGCCGCCTGGATTGCGCCCGACGACGCCCTGCCCGACCACCCCTCGGTGCGCTGGCGCAAGAAGCAATACCCCAGGGCGCAGCCCACCTACCGCGTCAACAGCCTGCTCACGGTGATGGAACTGGTGGCCCTGGGCATGGGCGTGGGGGTGTTGCCCCTCTTTCTGGCCCAGGGCCGCAGCGACCTGCGCCCGCTCACGGGCGCGCTGGCCGATGGCGAAACCGAGCTGTGGCTGCTGACCCACCCGGAGTCGCGGCACCTGCGGCGCATTGCAGCGGTGTACGGGCATCTGGCGGAGACCGTGCAGCTGCCCTGAGCGCCCCTGGACATCAGCCCGTCAAGGCGTCGCCGAACACCTCCAGCGCCGTGCCGTGCAACGCGCGCAGCATGTCCACCGGGTCTACCGCCTGCGCCACGGCCAATGCGCCCCTGTGGGCGTAGGCAGGCGCCAGCAGGCGCTGGGCCACCTCGACCACGATGGGCGCCGTCACGGCATAGATGTCCTGCCCGCGCACGCCAGCGATGCGGGTCTGGCCGCCTTGCACCAGCTGCACCATGAGCTCGAAGCGCTGCGCAGAGCGTCCGCTGTCGTCCGTGGCCGTGGGCGGCGGGGTGCCGGTGTCGCGGATGTCCTGCAGCGCCGAGCGGTTGAGCAGCGAGCGGATGTGGCCCACCGGCAGGTGGTGGGCGATGGTGATGACCTCGCTGAACGGGATCTCCACCATGGCCTGGCTGCCCAGGGGCGCGGCAAACGCCCAGTCCGGCACGTGCTCAGACGGCACCAGCGGCACCAGGCGCCCGTGGGCCACCACCTGGCGCGGCACGGTGTTGCGCTCGCCTGTCTTGCGCGTGCCGGCGGTGGGCCACCAGCGGTCCAGCCCGATCGCCACAGTGATCTCGTCGATGGTGCCGGCCCTGGCCAGCGCGCTGGCCAGCAGGTCGGCCAGACCGCCMTAGAAGGCGGCCGCCGGAATCACCACCTTGCCCGCAGCGCGGGCCGGAGCATCGATATCGGCCAGGCTGGCCTGCGCACTCGCCTGCTCGGCCGTCACATCGATGTAGTGGCAGCCTGCCCGCAGCGCGGCCTGCGCCACCGGGGCAGCCGTGTCGAGAAAGGGGCCCGCGCAGTTGATGACCACGGCGCAGCCGGCAAACGCCTGTTCAAGGCTGGTGGGGTCGGCCAGATCGGCGATGCGCCGGGTCACGCCAGGGGCAAACACCTCGTCCAGCCGGGCGGCGCTGTGCTTCCTGCACAACAAATTGGCCGGTGTGGCCGGTGGCGCCGTAAACGGCGATGGGGCGGTGTTGTTGCGGGTTCATGGTCATCCTTTGCGTTGGGTGGGTGGCTGARATTTAACGATACAGACCTGTCTGTTTTTTGAAGATTACAGACAGGTCTGTATCATGTCAAGCATGCGCACCACAAATTCACGTTCCACCAGGGACCTCTCCCCCACCAGCGGCCCGGCCGCTGTGGCCGAGCCCGCCGCCGATGTCCGCAGCCGCATCCTCGACACCGCGTCCCGGCTGTTCTACGAACGCGGGGTGCGCGCCGTGGGCGTGGACCTGGTCGTGCTGGAAGCCGCCGTGGCCAAGACCAGCCTGTACCGCTACTTCCCCACCAAGGACGACCTCATCGTGGCCTTCCTGGAGCGGGAAGACGTCGAGTTCTGGGACCAATGGGACAGCGTGGCGGCCCAGTTCGCCGATGACCCCGCTGGGGAGCTGGAGGCCCACATGCGCTGGATTGGCGAGCGCCTGGCCCGCTCCAACTACCGGGGCTGCCCCCAGATCAACGTGGCCGCTGAATTTGCCGAGCAGGACCATCCCGCACGGCACGCGGCCCAGCGGCACATGCAGGCGCTGCGGGGCCGCCTGCACGACATCGCGGTGCGGTTGAAGGCACCCCGCCCCGAGCAGCTGGCCGCCCAGCTTGCGGTGGTGGTGAACGGCGCATTCGTGAGCGCCGGACTGCTCAGCGCCGAAGAAGCCACCGGCGTGCTGCTAGCTGCCGTGCAGGCCCTGCAGGCCGGGGCCCTTAGCCCGGGCTAACCCCGGCCTGACATCTGCTGCCAAGCCGTTGTCAGCAGCCCCTCTCTACAGTGACTGTGCCCCACCGTGCCCGCTGCACCTGCACCGGGCCCGCGCACCTACCCACCCTCAGAGAGGAGCCCCACCATGCCTCCACAAGGCAACCACCCCCGCCCCGGCAAGACCCAGTTCTATGGCGCAGYCAGCCTCGATGGCTTCCTCGCCACGCCCGACCATGACCTCGACTGGCTGCTGCAATTTGGCGAGATCGAGGGCTCCAGCTACCCCGCGTTCATCCGCGACGTGGGTGCGCTGGCAATGGGATCGCACACCTACGAATGGATGCTGAAACATGCCATCGATGCGGGCCAGCCCTGGCCTTACACGCCGCCGACCTGGGTGTTCAGTGCACGCACGCTGCGCGGCATTGAAGGCGCGGATGTGCGCTTTGTGCGTGGCGATGTGCTGCCCGTGCACCAGGCCATGGTGCAGGCTGCAGCGGGGCGCAATGTGTGGGTCGTGGGTGGGGGTGACCTGGTGGGGCAGTTTTACGATGCGGGCCTGCTGGACGAGCTGATCGTGCAAATAGCCCCCGTCACGCTGGGCGCAGGCACGCCGCTGTTGCCGCGCCAGATCATGCAACCCACCCTGCAGCTCAAGTCAGTGACCACGCTGGGCGGCATTTTTGCGGAGCTACGGTACCTGGTCACCCGTTAGCAGACTAGCCCGCGCGGGTCAGCCGCGGGTTCTGCTGACCCGCCGCGTCATGCCAGCGGCACCAGCTTGCTCACGGGGTGCGACAGCACCAAGGCGGTAGACACGCTGCCAAACGCTGCCAGGGCATCCACCACACGCTCCAGATCTGCCGGCTGTCCAAATGCGCAGCGCACCACAAAGCAGTCCTCTCCCGTCACGCGCACGGCGTCCAGCACCTCGGGCATGGTCTGAAACAGCTGCACGTAGCGCTGAATGTGTTCGTGCGTGGTGCGCACCCGCACCACGGCCTGCAAGCCCAGGCCAGCGGCAGCCAGGTCGATGCGGGCCTGGTAGCCCACGATCACACCGGCGTCTTCGAGTTTCTTGACGCGCTCGCTCATGGCAGGCTGCGACAGACCGATCTGCTTGCCCAAGGCAGACAGGCTCTGGCGAGCGTCGGCCTGCAGGGCCATGARGATCTGTCGGTCTTTTTTGTCCAGCTCCACGGTGCAATGCTCCCTTTGCGATGACTTCAAGGTTTGGAGGGCCACTTTCCGATGATGCCCCCTGCCCATCCACAGGCGCGGCACCTATCGTTGGCAGGCAGTGACACCACTGCTTTTTTGACCCGAAGGAATTTTGACGATGAGACCTGTTTTGCTTGTTCCCGGCATCTACAACTCTGGCCCCCGCCACTGGCAATCATTGTGGCAAACCCAGCACACGGGCGTGGTGCGGGTGGAGCAGGCCGATTGGGCACACCCGCAATGCGACGCCTGGGTGCAGGCCATTGAAGCGGCCATCACCGCAGCAGGCCAGCCCCCCATCGTGGTGGCCCACAGCCTGGGTTGCCTAGCAGTGGCGCGGTGGGCTGCCAGCGCGTTGACCGCTGTGCATGCCCTGATCCTGGTGGCCGTGCCAGACCCCGACGGGCCCGACTTTCCACCGGATGCCAAAGGCTTCACGCCCGTGCCTGCGGCGCTGACCGCCCCCGGTCAGCCTGCGCGGCAGACCATGCTGGTGAGCAGCAGCGACGATCCGTATTCCACTGCATCCTTCTCGGCCCATTGCGCAGCCGCCTGGGGTGCCCAGCAGGTGGACCTGGGGGCCAAGGGGCATATCAATGCCGACAGCGGCCTGGGCGACTGGCCCGAAGGATGGGCCTGGGTACAACGCTGGCGCGCCGCCTGATGAGGCACCAGCGGGAAGTGGGCCGAGAGACGAGCGAAAAGCCGGGCACGCCCCCGGCCGCTCAGTCCGCCAGCGCCTGGTCAATGACCAGGTAGCGTTTGACCAGATCAAAAAAGCTGTCGTAGAAGGTGTCCTTGGCAATGGTCTCGCTGCCCACCTTGACCAGGGACTCGCTGCTGGATGAGAACGGCAGCGACACCGAGCCGATGGCGCCCACACCCACGCTGGCCGAGTTGTTGGTCTTGCGCAATGCGTAGGTGTCCTGGGTGGCCGTCACAAAGCCCAGACTGACCTTGCCGTCGTTGGCTTCGGGCACACACACCACGCGCACCACCATCTGCAGGTGCGACTCGGGCTCGGGCTGGAAGCTCTTCTTGCCTTCCACCAGGTCGGCCGCGCTGGACGAGATGACGTAGCCCTGGCTGAGCAGTGCGCGGCGCGAGGCTTCACACGTCTGGGCCGGCGTGGCATCGAACAGGCGCGAGTACGTGGCGACCGAGCCAAAGTTCTCCTGCACGCCAAACGTCTTGGCCCCTGTGCCGGCACAGCCCGCCATGACCAAAGTCGCGCCACAGGCCAGAGCCACTGCAGCGGCGCGCAGGGGCGCTTGTTGGGGGGCATGGGATTCTGTGGACCAGGGGAAACGCAAAACCGGGACTCCTTGGGGGTGGGCGGCTATCGCCGACGATAACAAGCGCGAAACAAACGCGACGCGAGCGCATTGGACAATGCACCCCATTGTCACAGCGCCTGGGGTGTCTGACGGCAGTAACCGCTCCCGGTTCCCCAGATTCTTCATGCCATGCACACCACGGCGTGGTCACACCTTGAAGCAAAGCAGACCGGTGGCCCGCCAGGTGCTACGCAGGGCGGCGGCATGCGCATGCCCCCATACCAGCCCTTGTTGTGTCACCGTCATCACGCAGCAAAACGCTATACTATTAATAGCTACAAAGGCATACTGATGTAGCGCATCCAGCCAAATCGCTCCATTTTTGCAAGAAGCACTGGCGCCAGTGCCTGCAAACACACACCCAAGCTCCCTGTGCCCCTCGCTTCCCTGTTTTGCCTGGTCGTTGCCATCAGCGACGGCGACACCCTCACTGCCCGCTGCGGGCCACCTGGTGCCTACCAGCAGGTGAAGGTGCGCATCGCCGCCATCGATGCGCCCGAGTCGCGGCAAGCGTTTGGGCAGAAGTCGCGGCAGCACCTGGCACAGCTGTGCTTTCGACAACGGGCCACGCTACAACCCGTGGATGAGGACAGCTACGGCCGCATGGTGGCGCAGGTGCGTTGTGGTGGCACCGATGTCGCCACGGCACAGGTGCGCGCAGGCATGGCCTGGGTGTACACGCCTTACGCCAGCCCCTACCCGCACCTGGCGCCCTTGCAGCGCTCTGCACAGGCACAGCATGCGGGCCTGTGGTCCCAGAAGCGGCCTTTGGCGCCCTGGGACTACCGGCACCGGCAGCGCCGTTGATTCGCCAGGGAAACGGCGCGCACCACCGCATCGCTGACGATCCCGAGCGGCAGGCGATCAGTTGCGCAGCAAGGCCAGCACGCCCTGGGGCATTTGGTTGGCCTGCACCACCATGGCGTTTCCAGCCTGCTGCAGGATCTGCTGGCGCGCCAGCGAAGCGGTTTCCACTGCGAAGTCTGTGTCCACCACGCGCGCGCGGCTGGCCGACAGGTTTTCGCTGCTGACCTGCAGATTGCCGATGGTGGCCTCCAGGCGCGAGGCCTGGGCGCCCAGCACGGCGCGCTGGCTGCTCACATAGTCCAGCGCGCGGTCCACCGCCACGATGGCCTGTGCGGGCGACACCGTGACGTCCAGCGTGTTGCGCAGGCCCAGCGCACCCAGGCTGATCACGCCCACCCGTGTCTCCAGCGTCTGGTTGGCGTTGGCGCCGACCTGGAACACCTTGGTGCTCACGGCCCCGGCGTTCTTGGCAATCGTTTCGTACGACTCGGTGAACCCCTCCAGCACATCCTGGCCGGAGCGGCTGCCCATGTTGGGAATGGCGGCTTTGGCATTGYGCGCGGCGCCGCCGTCCACATCCAGCCCACCGATCGCCCCCGTGTCGTCGTTGTTCAGGTCAAAGGTGCCGATGAACGCGGCGCCGTTGGTGGCGAACTGGCTTTTGACATCGGCCGCGTTGGTAAACACGCCGTGCGAGGCATTGGCGATGGCGGTGTCGAGGGTGGCGCCCGGGTTGGCGTTCATGTAGGTCAGCACGTCCTTGACCCCTGTGCCCCCCGCCGCCTTGATGCGGTCATGCATGTAGCGCACCGCCGAATAGCTGGACGAGTAGAACTCGCTGGTGTTGGTGGGGCCATTGATGGCGGCCACCACGCCTGCCGTGGTCACCGCAGCGATGTCGTTCTTGACCCGCTCATCCGCCCCCTGGATGAACTCCGCCGTGCCTTCGATGAACCACAGGTTGCCGGCCTGCAGGTTCTGCCAGTTGGTGCTGCGGGCCATCACGGCGTGCACCATCTCGTGGCCGATGATGCGGTCGTTGTAGTACGGCGCGGTGCCGCCGTTGGGCAGGTTGGGGGGCACAAAGTCAGCCATGTCCACCTGCAACACCAGACTCAGTCCCCGGCCGTTGGCGTCATAGCCCGTGTTTTGCACATAGGCAGCCACCCCGCCGGCGCCGTCGGTGTAGCCGGTGTAGCGGATGTCGAGCTTGGCACCATCGGCCTTGAGGCCGTAGTAAGTGCGGATGAGCTGTTCGCTGCTTTCCAGCCAACTGCCCGCGCTGGTCAAGCCGTCGTACACGCCCAGCAGGTTTTCATCGCCCACCACGCTCGCGCTGGAGGTGTCGAACACGTTCATGCCATTGAACTGGGTGGTGCGGCCGGTGCGGTCAATCTCCTGCGCAAGGCGCGAGACCTCTGCCTGAATGGCCTCCCGGTCGGAGGCACTGTTGGTGTCATTGGCCGCCTGCACGGCCAGTTCGCGGATGCGCTGCAGGCTGGCGGCCACGCCCTGCAGGGCGCCCTCGGCCGTCTGCATCAGCGACAAGCCGTCGTTGGCGTTGCGCACCGCCTGGTTCATGCCCCGGACCTGGGAGGTAAACCGCTCCGAGATGGCCAGGCCCGCCGCGTCGTCCTTGGCAGTGTTGATGCGCAGGCCCGAAGACAGGCGCTGCACGGTCGTCGCCAGGTCGCCCAGTGCATTGCCGAGCCGGCGCTGCGCATTCAGCGACATCACATTGGTGTTGATCGTCAACGCCATGGCTCGACCATTGGTCTCCAGGGGGTGAATGGGCGCAGCGCACAAGCGCCACGGGCGGAGCGGGCCTGCTTTTCAGGGCCTCTGTCGTCTTTTCGGCAGGTCGGCAGAGAACCTGAGGCCCGGGCGCCTCGCCTGGGCGCCGGGCTTTACCCCGCCTTCACAGCGCGCCCGCGCCGAGGGCGCTAGCATCAGGGTTCTCCCCAGGTCCGCGCAGCCCTGGGCCGCCTCTCTGCTCCCACGCCTTGTCCATGCCCGTTCCCGAGCCCACTTCGCCTGTTCCCGCCGCCAGCGACGCCCAGAGCGTCTATCGCCACAACGGTTTTGTCTCCTTTCTGGTCGCCCGCGTGGTGGCCGTCATCGCCACCCAGGTACAGGCGGTGGTGGTGGCCTGGCAGGTGTACGACCTGACCCGGCAGCCGCTCGCGCTGGCCTATGTGGGGCTGGCGCAGTTTCTGCCCATGCTGGCTTTGTTGCTGCCCGCGGGCGACCTGATCGACCGCTTTGACCGCAAGCGCATCCTGGCGATCGCCTGGTCGGTGGGCGGCCTGTGCAGCGCCCTGCTCTGGTGGCTGTCTGGCCACGGCAGCAGCGGGGTGGCGGGCATTTATGCCGTGCTGGTGCTCTATGGCTGCGCCCGCGCGTTCTCGGGCCCGGCCATGCAGAGTCTGTTGCCACAGATCGTGCCGCGTGCACAACTGGCCCAGGCCATCGCCGCCAACAGCATGCTGATGCGTGTGGCCAGCATTGGCGGGCCGCTGCTGGGCGGGCTGCTGTATGCGCTGGGCGGCGGCGAGCTGACCTATGCCATCTGCTGCGCGTGTTTTGTGCTGGGGGTGGCCCTGCTGCTGCGCGTGGTGGTGGCCCACGCCACGGCACCCGGCCCCGCGCAAGGCACGATGTTCGAGCGCTTTGGCGCGGGCATCACCTTCATCCGCACGCGGCCCATCATCCTGGGCACCATCTCGCTGGATCTGTTTGCCGTGCTGCTGGGCGGCGTGGTGGCGCTGCTGCCCATCTATGCGCAAGAGGTGCTGCATGTGGGCCCGGCGGGCCTGGGTGCGCTGCGCAGTGCCATGGCTGTGGGCGAGGTCAGCGCCGGGCTGTACCTGAGCATGCGGCCCTTCAACCGCCAAGTGGGCCGCACCATGTTCATCGCGGTGGCGGTGTTTGGCGTGGCCAACCTGGTGTTTGCGCTGTCCACACTGTTCTGGCTGTCGTTTGCGGCGCTGCTCGTGGCGGGCGCAGCCGACATGGTGAGCGTGTACATCCGGGGCGCTCTGGTGCAGTTCTCCACGCCCGACACCATGCGCGGGCGGGTGAACGCGGTGAACATGCTGTTCATCGGCTCGTCCAACGAACTGGGCGAATTCCGCGCGGGCACCAGCGCCGCATGGCTGGGCGTGGTGCCCGCCGCCATCGTGGGTGGCCTGTGCACGCTGGGTGTGGTGGGTGGCTGGATGATGGCGTTCCAGACCCTGCGCAAGGTAGACCGTTTTGAGGAGGCCGCACAGGCCACGGGCGCAGCGCCATAGCACCGAGAACCTGTTCTCAGGCGATCATGATCATGTCTGGGGGCTTGGAGATACCCCTCGATACATCCTCCCTGGCGTTTGTGTCGCGCAGGTAAAACCCGCCGTGCGGGCTTGCATGCGGGTGGTGGCAGCGGCACCATGCGGACAGCCATTGGCTGGCTGCCCGCGAGGCCCCATGACCCCCACTAACCCACTGCACCTCCACCGCCGCACCCTGCTGCTCGGTCTGGCGGGCTGCGCCGTCTTTGGCGTCCCCCTTGCCACACAAGCCGCGCCCCCCGCAGCCGCAGTGCCCCACACAACAGGCCCGGGCACCTGGAGCGCGGCCGACGAACCCACCCTGGCACGCCTGCTGGACCGCGTGACCTGGGGCTGCACCGCCCAGGGCACGCAAGCGCTGGGCGGCTTGGGCATCAGCGCGTATCTGGCTGCGCAACTGCGCCCAGGTGCCAACGCCGCACTGCCCCGCGAAGCCCAGGCGCAGATCGACGCCATGGCCATTTCGCGCACCCCCATCGAGGCGCTGGCGGCCGACATGGAAGCCCGCAACCGCGCCGCCAAGGCCCTGCCCACCGAGGACGAGCGCAAGGCCGCGCTCAAGGCCTGGCAGCAGGACATGCGCGTCCTGCAGCAAGAGGCTGCCGCCCGGTTTGTGCTGCGCGCGCTGTATTCGCCCAGCCAGTTGCGCGAGAAGATGACCTGGTTCTGGATGAACCACTTCAACGTGTTTGCAGGCAAAGGCAACCTGCGCGCCCTGGTGGGCGACTACGAAGAGCGTGCGGTGCGCCCCCGCGCGCTGGGCCGCTTTCGCGACCTGCTGGGCGCCACCGTGCGCCACCCCGCCATGCTGCGCTACCTGGACAACGCGCAGAACGCTGCAGGCCGCATCAACGARAACTACGCGCGCGAGCTGATGGAGCTGCACACSCTGGGCGTGGACGGTGGCTACAGCCAGCAGGACGTGCAGGAGCTGGCCCGGGTGCTGACCGGCGTGGGCGTATCGCAGCGGCCGCCGGGCGACGAGCCCCCGCGCATGCGACCCGCACTGCTTCGCCACTACGTGCGCGACGGCCTGTTCGAGTTCAACCCGCAGCGGCACGACTGGGAGCCCAAGACACTGCTCGGCCAGCCGCTGCGCGCCGAGGGCCTGGCCGAGGTGGACGAGGCCCTGGACCGCCTGGCCCGCGCGCCTGCCACCGCGCGCTTCATCACCCGCAAGATCGCGCTCTTTCTGGTGGGCGACAACCCGCCCCCCGCACTGCTGCAGACACTGGCCCGCAGCTTTGAGCGCACGGACGGCGACATTGCGGCAGTGCTGGAAACGCTGTTCCACACACCAGAGTTCCGCGCATCCCTGGGCCAGCGTTTTCGGGACCCGGTGCACTACGCACTGGCGGGCCTGCGCCTGGCCCACGGCGATGCCGTGCTGCCCAGCACCGACCCTGCGCTGGCCTGGCTGCAACGGCTGGCCGAGCCTTTGTATGGCCGTGTCACGCCCGATGGCTACCCGCTGGACTCCACGACATGGTCAGGCTCGGGGCAGATGAGCACGCGCTTTGAGATGGCGCGGGCCTTGGGTGCAGGCGCCATGGCCGCCCCACCAGCGAGCGATGACGCGGCACCCCGCGCCGCGCCGCGCATGCCGCCCGGCCTGGCGCAGACCGCCTACGTGCGTACGCTGGAGCCCACGTGGTCCCCGGCCACGCGCAGCGCCCTGGCGCAGGCCACCTCACCGCGCGAATGGAACCTGCTGTTCCTCGCATCCCCTGAGTTCATGCACGGATGAGGAGAGGAGATGGAGTACATCCCCCTGAGTCGCTTCGCGCCTTCCCCCTTCTCTCGAATGGCTTCGCCCTTCGGCAAGGGGGACGCAGCCCGTGCGGCGGGGCGGCCCTTGCACGGCTGCCATGGCTTTGGCCGCGCACGCGCCTGCGCAGCAGCCGATGATGCGTTCGGGCGCCATTGAATAGGTTGAAAGGACAGCCCCATGCTTTGTAGACGACACCTTCTCCAGGCCCTGGTCGCCAGCGCACTCGGCACGGGCCTGGGCGTGCACAGCGCCAGCGTGCTCGCCGCACCCCGCGCGCAGGACGCGCGCTTTCTGCTTGTGTTCTTGCGCGGTGGCTACGACTGCGCCAGCCTGCTCGTGCCCACGGCCAGCAGCTACTACTACGAGACACGGCCCAACATCGCCATCGCCCGGCCGGGGCAGGAGGGCGGCGCCCTGCCGCTCACGCCCGACTGGGGCCTGCACCCAGCACTGGCTGAATCGATGCTGCCGCTGTACCAGCAGCGCCAGCTCGCATTTGTTCCGTTTGCAGGCACGGACGATCTCTCGCGCAGCCACTTCGACACCCAGGACAGCATTGAGCTGGGCCAGCCCCTGGGCGGGCGGCGCGACTACCGATCGGGCTTTCTGAACCGGCTGGTGGCCGAGCTGAACCCGCGCGCCGACGATGCCCCGGTGGCGCTGCAGCCGATGGCGTTCACCAGCACCCTGCCCCTGGTGCTGCGCGGGGCGGTGGATGTGCCCAACACCGCACTGAGCGCAGGCGCGGGGCGCGGTGGTGTGGATGCGCGGCAGGCCGAACTCATCGCCTCCATGTATCAGGGCACACCGCTGGCCACGCCCGTGAACGAAGGCTTTGCCACCCGCGATGAGGTCGCCCGCACCATGCAGGGCGAGATGGAAGCCGCCAGCCGCAATGCGCTGAGTACCAAGGGATTTGAAGGCACGGCCCGGCGCATGGCGCGACTCATGCAGTCGCGCTACCAGCTCGGCTTTGTGGACGTGGGCGGCTGGGACACCCATGTGGGCCAGGGCGCCGCCACCGGCACGCTGGCCAACCGCCTGGAGGAACTGGGCCGGGGCCTGGCAGGCTTTGCCGACGAGATGGGCCCCGCGTGGAAGTCCACCGTGGTGGTGGTCATCAGCGAGTTTGGCCGCACCTTCCGCGAGAACGGCAACCGGGGCACGGACCATGGCCACGGCACGGTGTTCTGGGTGCTGGGCGGCGGGGTGAATGGCGGCCGCATTGCGGGCGAGCAGCAGGCGCTGACCGCCACCACGCTGTTCCAGAACCGCGACTACCCCGTGCTCAACGACTACCGCAGTGTGCTGGGTGGCCTGTTCGCCCGCATGTACGGGCTGAACGCGGCGGCCGTGGCGCGGGTGTTTCCAGGGACCCAGGGGGCCGACCTGCGGCTGGTTTAGCCGCGCTGGCGCCCCACATCATTCACTATATTTTTGATAGCTACTCAGGCATATATTTCTAGCGCCACAGGCGATTTATCCTCTAAATCGCCCGGGCATCACGCGTTGAAGGTACCTGTCAGCAGCTCTGGCAGGCGCTCCACCTTCATCTTGAAGCCGCAGGCCTGCGCATGGCCACCGCCGCCCATGCTTTCGGCCAGCGCGATGCAGTCAAAGTTGCGCTGCGCACGCAGCCCCACCTTCACGCCCTTTTCGCCTGCACTCCACATCAGCGCAAAGGTGCCCGTTTTGGCCGAGAGGACGTCGCCCACCAGGCTGTGGAACATGCCGGGGGCATTGACCATCAGGCCCGTGATGCCGTTGAACACCAGCGGCTGCGCGCCTTCGGCGATGTCGGCACAGAGCTTGCGGTACTTCTGGTCCATGGCCTCGCCGCGCACCATGAACTGCTGGAGCTGTTCGGGCGTGAAGTCGGCAATCTCGCGCCAGCGCGCAAAGCCTTGCTCTTCCATGTCCAGGGCTGACAGGAAGGCAGCGCTCTCGGCAAACTCCCACTTCCAGATGTCGCGGTCTTCCACGTATTTGAACAGGGCAGGCATCGCTTCGTGCGGATGGAAAAACTCCCACGCCAGCCGCGCACCCGACTTGTTCATGTCGAAGTGCACCACGCCGCAGCGGCAGGCAAAGCCGGTGAGCTTTTCGGCCGCGCTCTTGTGGTGGTCCAGCATCACCAGCTTGGCGGCGCGCTCGTCGATGGCGGCCATCACCTCGTTGGCAAACGAGAAGTCGAGGATGTAGACCGCGCGGCCTTGCAGGGGCGGCAGGTCGTCCACGGTCTTGACATCGCCGTGGTCCAGCCCCACGTATTCAGCCTGGTCGCCGTAGTACAGCCATGCCGCCAGCGCCGCGCCAAAGCCATCGGGGCAATTGCGCCCGTGGTACAGGATCAGCGGTGCGGGGTCGTTCTTGTCGGGGGCAACCAGCAGTTGCAAGGGGAGTATGGTTTTCTTCGTCATGGCCCCCGATTGTCGCCGGGGCTTTGTGCCGCAGCGAGCGCAACGTGCGCAGCCAGCACACGTCAGCGGAACCAACCCCACCCCCAACGCCTCCACCCTACTGACGCAGCCAGCAAACCACACGATGTTCCAAGCCCTCAAAGACCTGCTTGAAAGCCTCACCCCGTTCAACCCCACGCCATCTCCCGCAGACCGTGCGCGGTCTATGCAACTGGCAGCCGCCGTGTTGCTGGTGGAGGTGGTACGGACCCAGTCGGCGGTGGGCGATGCGGAGCGCAGCGTGATGCAAACCGCACTGCACCGGCAATTTGCACTGAGTGACGATGAACTGCAGCGCCTGCTGGAACAGGCCGCAGCCACCTCCAGAACCGCCTACGACTACCAGCGCTTCACCAGCCAGCTGAACGAGCATTTCACGCAGGACGAGAAAATCCAGCTCGTTGAAGCCATGTGGCAGGTCGCCTACGCGGACGCACGCCCGGACGAGAACGAGATGCACACCATCAGCAAGGTGGCCGGCCTGCTGCATGTGACGCACGGCGAGTACATCGGCGCCAAGCTCAGGGCGAAAGAAACAGCACACGCCGGCCAGTCGCCCCATTGAGACGGACGCGGCCCCGGTGTGCGCCGCAGCGCACGGGTGGCGTCCCTTGGGGAAAGGACGCCAAGCAACCCCGGGGGCTAAATGGGCAACCAGCGCCACCAGAACGGCTTGCGCTCTTCCTGGGCGCCTTGCGCCTGTAGCAAGGCGATGAACTCGGTGCGCCGGTAGCGGCGGGCGGCCTCCAGCGGGGTCATGTCGTCGAAGTCCGACCGCAGCCCCGGGTCAGCCCCATGCGCCAGCAGGTAGTGAGCGATCTCGTGGTGGCCGTGGATCAGGCTCGCCACCAACGGCGTGCAAAGGATCTCAGGATGCTGGTAGTTGGGGTTCACGCCCGCACTGATGTGGTGGCGCACCAGCGCCAGGTCGCCCGCCACGGCGGCGGCGTACATGTCTTTCCAGTCTCCAGMGGACATACCTGGGCATCCTTTGCAAGGGTTGAACGGGGCCAGTGTAGGCAGCGGCGCGTGCGGCACAATCCGCGCCTTCCCCTAGCCCGCGATGGCGCACACACATTCCTCCATGCCCCCTCCCCTGCACATCCTCTGGCGCGACGAGCACCTGGTGGCCGTTTACAAGCCTGCTGGCTGGCTGGTGCACCGCACGGGGCTGGACGCGGGCGAGACGCGGTTTGTGATGCAGACCCTGCGCGACCAGCTGGGCCGGCATGTGTTCCCAGTGCACCGGCTGGACAAGGGCACCTGCGGCGTGCTGGTGATGGCGCTGCACAGCGATGCGGCGCGCGCGCTGTCGCAGGCGTTTGAGCATGGCGCCACGCACAAGCGCTACCTGGCGATGGTGCGCGGCTGGGCACCTGAGGCCATCGAGGTGGACCACGCCTTGAAGCCCGACGATGCGCCTGCGGACRCCGCCGTGCAGGACGCCCACACACGCTTTCGGCGGCTGGCGCAGCTCACGCTGCCGGAGGCCAGCGACGCGCGTTTTGCCACCACGCGCGCCTCGCTGGTCGAGGCCCTCCCGACCACGGGGCGGCGCCACCAGATCCGCCGCCACCTCAAGCACCTGGCGCACCCCATCATTGGCGATGCCACGCACGGCAAGGGCCCGCTCAACCGCTGGTGGGCCGAGCGGCTGGGCCAGCAAAGGCTGTGGCTGCATGCGTGGCAGTTGACGGTGCCGCACCCGGTGTCGGGGGTGGCGATGACATTTGACAGCGGGCTGCGCTGGCCGGGACCCGCGGACTGGGACTGCGGGCACGCCCCCGCCGACGACTCCACCGTGCCATGCGCCGACTGGCAGCGCCTGTTTGCCAAGCTGCCCTGGCACGAGACCCCCGCCCAGGCCCCGTAACGCGGGCGACACGGCGACGGCATGCCCGTCGAAATAATGGGCGCTCTCAAAAAATCAGGAGACCTTGCCCATGACCGCACCCGCCACCAACCGCGTCCTTGCCCACACGGGCGCGCGCTACCCCATCATCCAGGCGCCCATGGGCTGGATTGCGCGCACGCAGCTGGCCTCGGCGGTGTCGCGCGCGGGGGGGCTGGGCATCATCGAGACATCGTCGGGCGAGACTGCCAACTGCCAGGCCGAGATCACCAAGATGAGCGCGCTGGGCCTGCCGTTTGGCGTGAACCTGCCCATCCGCTTTTTGAAGGACGACGCCATGCTGCGCTTTGTGTGCGCGTCGGGTGTGAAATTTGTGACCACCTCGGCGGGCAGCCCGGCCAAGTTCATTGCGCCGCTGAAGGACGCGGGCATCACCGTGTACCACGCGGTGCCCACGGTGGACGCCGCGCTGAAATGCGTGGACGCAGGCATTGACGGCCTGGTGGTCGAAGGCGGTGAAGGCGGCGGCTTCAAGAACCCCGAAGAGGTCTCCACCCTGGTGCTGCTGCAGGCCATCCGCGCGCGGGTGGACGTGCCGCTGGTGGCGGCAGGTGGCATCTGTGACGGGCGCGGCATGGCCGCAGCCTTTGCGCTGGGGGCCGAGGCGGTGCAGATGGGCACACGGTTTGTCAGCTGCGCCGAGAGCCCCGTGCACGCCAACTACAAGAACGCCATCGTCGATGCGGGCGTCACCGGCACCTGGATGCTCAACACCAAGGCCAGCCCCTGCATCCGCGCGCTCAAGTCGCAGCGCACCCAGGCCATCCACGAGTCGGGCCTGATGCCCGCCGACAGCTTTGCAGGCATCCAGCGTGTGTACWTTGACGGTGACATGGAGGCGGCCCCTGCGCTGGCGGGGCAGACCGCGGGATTGATTGACTCCGTCAAGACCGCGCAGCAGATCATTGAAGACACCGTGGCGGAATTTTTTGCCATCAGCCAGCGCATGGGTGCCATGGGCATGGCGCGCACGTTTGGCTGAAGAACACGGCGGTGCGGCCAGCCGCGCCTGTGGCCTACGCCGCCTTGGCCCCCAGCGCGCGCATGCGCGCCTTCCACTTGGCAACCCCACCCTCGCCCAGTTGATCCACGCTGCCCACCAGCGTCTCATGCACCGGCGCAACGCCCACAAAGCCCAGGATATTGCGCTCCAGCGACTTCACGCTGTGTGCACGGAAGTACCAGCGATAGACAAGCGCTGGCATGCCCATCGTGACCACCACTCGCGCACTGCGCCCGGTGAGCCCCTTGCGCCCAAAGGGGTTGCTGCCTTCGGGGTTGAAGGCAAAACCGGGCCTTGCAACCTGCTCCAGAAAACCCTTGAGCAAGGCTGGCATGTCGCCCAGCCACAGCGGAAAGAACAGCACGATGTGCTGCGCCCAGCCGATGTCAGCCTGCGCAGGCTTGAGAGACGCGGGCAGCAGGCCCAGTTCCCACTCGTGCTGGCTGCGCAGCAGGGCAAAATCAATGGCGGCCACATCCACCTGCCTCACCACATGGCCCGCCGCTACGGCCCCTTCGGCGTAAGCCTGGGACAAGGCGTGGCACAAGTGGGGCGCCAGGGCATCTGGGTGTCCCTGGATCAACAGAATGCGCATGGGGTCCATGTTCGTTCTCCTCATCCACATCGATGCGGAAAGCCTGCAAGCACTATCGTCTGACTCTACGCCTTCCCGCAACATTCCACGATCCTGGACCCGACCATGCGCACCATTCTCCGTTGCACCACGTTGTCCCCGCAGTTCCTGCAGTCCCGGCTGCGAATGGCTACTTCGGCAGTGGTCCTGATCGCCCTGGTGGCTTGCGGCACGGCTCCAGCCCCCATCGATCCCCCTGAGAAGGCACACCTGCCGTTGCTTCGTGGCTGGTTCGAGGGGCAAGAGGTCCTCTATGTGACCACCGATGTATCCGATGCCGACATGGCCCGCGCCAAGCATGCGAACTACGCGCCGCTGCTGACCAACGCCCTGCCCGACCCACAGGCATCAACATCCTCTGGCATGCAGCGCCTGGGGGCGACCGATCGCGTCTACGGCACCACCAACTTCGAGCAGGCCAGCGTGTTTGCATCCGCTCCCCGCCCTGTGGGGCCTGCAAATGCCTACACGGCTTACAGCCCGTTGTGGCAACTGGTTCAGGTCACCTGGGTCGATGCCACKCAGGCTCGCACCCTGCGGTCCGAGGAAGAAGTGCTGGACGCGCAGGACAAAGGCCAGATCACGCTGCAGATAACGCGGGTGGTGCTCAACTGCCCCATCATCCACCGTGGTCGGCTGGGGGCACTGCCGGGTGTTTCAGTTGATGGGCGCACACCCTGAAGCAGACCGCCACGCAATACAAGCGGGACTGCGTTCCGCGGCAACTCACTGCCATCCCCTGCGCTACACTTTTTGCCCCTGCTCTGCGCGGCGGCCGCCATGGCACCGACGCACTCCCGCAATGCCTTCCCTATTCGGCAGCTGTGAGCCCCCTTCCGCACCCAACGCCGTGTCGGCCGTGGCGCACGCTCTGCAAAATCTAAAGCATCCCCATGGCTGAAAACGCCCCCTCCCAGTCCTCCGCATCGCCCGCCCCGCCCATACAGGCTGCACCGTCCAGCAACCTGCGCGGCATCATCGCCATGGTGGCTGCGGTGGGTTTCTTTTCACTCATGGATGCGCTGCTCAAGACGCTGAGCGCCCACTACCCCGCCATGCAGGTCGCGGCGTTGAGGGGCTGGGCTGCGCTGCCGTTGGTGGCGCTCTATGCGCTGTGGCGTGGCGAGGTGCCACGGCTACTGAAGGTGCGCTGGCCCCTGCACTTGCTGCGTGGCGGACTCAACGTGGCCATGCTGGCACTGTTTGCATTTGCCATCCGTGAACTGGCACTGGCCGAGGCCTACACACTGTTCTTCATTGCGCCGCTGCTCATCACTGCGCTGTCCACCGTGGTGCTGCGCGAGAAGGTGCGCGCTGCCCACTGGGTCGCCATTGCGCTGGGCATGGTGGGCGTGCTGGTGGCTCTGCGACCCAATCAGGAGGCGTTCTTTACACTGGGCGCACTGGCCGTGCTGGCGGCAGCCACCTGCTATGCGGTGTCGGCCATCACGGGCCGCATGCTCACCCGCACCGACTCCAGTGCCAGCCTGGTGTTCTGGACCACCACGCTGCTGGCACTGGGTGCCGGCGCGCTGGCCTGGCCGCACTGGGTGGGCGTGGCACAGGCGCATTGGCCACTGGTGGCAGGGCTCGCCATCACAGGGTTTGCAGGCCAGTTGGCGATCACCGAAGCCTTTCGCCACGGGCAGGCTTCCGTGGTGGCGCCATTTGAATACACGGCGCTGGCCTGGGGCATGGGGTTGGATTGGGTGCTGTGGCAGACGGTCCCAGGCTACAGCACGCTGCTGGGCGGCGCCATCATCATTGGCAGCGGCCTGTACCTTGTGCGCCAGGAGCGCACGCAGGCAGTGGTGCCACCCTGACCGGCGCGAACCGGTGCGAGACCGGCCACTTGCCGTCGCTCCGGCGCGGCATGCGCTGACACGGCAGTCAGGCAGTTCACCCTGTAATGAAGCGACGAACACAGCGGCACTGCCGCAAGGAAATAGCCATGACACAACACGCCACCGTCCACGGCCACGTGACCTACACCCCGGGCGACGGCGCCCCGATCGCCATCCCAGAGGGACCGATCGAGGTGACCACCAGCCCGGACAGCACCACGCTGAGCTGGTCGGTCGAAGAAGACATCGTCGGGTCTGCAGCACTGCCACCCGACCAGTTCAACCAGTACGTCAAGGACGGCAAGATCCGTTTCAAGAAATAGCCCGGGCGCCCATACCCCGGACCTCCCCGCCGCCCGATCCGTATCAGATCGGCCGCGTGAGGTACACCGCCTCGCGGCCCACGATGGGCTCGCGGGTGGGCATGAGGATGGTGCAGTCGTCGCACAGCGCGCGGATCTCGTGCGGCCCATCGGTGGCGATGAGGTCACCCTTGGCAAACACCTCAAACCCTTGCACGGGCTTTGTGAAGCGGAAGTCCGACGTGCGGACCATGCAGGTCTCTAGCAGCTCGTAGCGGCGCTGCTCGGCGGGCGTGGGCCGGTCGGCCACCGGTGCGATAAGGCCAAAGTGCGCCAGAAAGTCCAGCGCCACCGCAGTGGCCATGTCGGCCGCCGATTGGCGGAAGTGCTGGCCACATTCCACCACCAGCGCCACCCCATCTCCCTCGGCCTGCCCGTGGCGACCGTGCTGGATGAGCGGCGTGCCCGAACCGAGGCCGCTGGGCATCACCAAGTGCACCGGCGGGCGGCCGATGGCCAGCGCCACCTCCGCATTGCGCGGGTAGGCTGGGTACACCCAGAACGGCTGCACGTCTTGGCTGGTGGAGTGGATGTCGAGGATGTGATCGGCCGCAGCCACCACGGGGCGCAGGATGCGGGCACGCTGCAGCTCGGGGCTGTCGGCCGTGCCGTCCAACTCGGCCGCCGACCAGATGCGGTTTAGGTTGTGCACCAGCTGGCGGCTCTCGAACGGGCGGCTCTGGTCAAACGATTCGTAGGCGGCCACATTCGCAAAGCTGACGGTCAGCGTGCCGATGAGGGGTCGCACACCCGTGTCCAGCAGGTGGGTGGCCGCCACCATACCGCAGATCTCGTTGCCATGCGTGAGGGCGTTGATGAGCACATGGGGGCCAGGCTTGCCCGACTCAAAGCGGTGCACATAGTCGATGCCGACRTTGCCCTKGCGGTAGGCRGAGAGRTCGCGGGGGAGGACTTCAAAAACGGGGGGGTTCTGCGTCATGGCAATGAATTAATAAGATGACACATCATTGTCTGCGCAAAGCCGGATCATTGCTGGGCGCGGTGTACGATGCCCGCCGGTTGAGTCCCTCCTGTGTCCCTGCCCATGCCCACTGCCCGACTTTGCCCACTGGCCGATCTGGCCCACCGCATTCCCCCCGACTGCTGGATGGCAGAGCGTCTGGCGGAGGACCCTGATGCCCTGGCCGATGAAACCGCGCTATGGATCACAGGCGACGCGCACTGGCCTGCGCTGCACCTCGACGCCCCCCTGGCCCAGGGCAGCCCGCTGCGCCAATGGCTGCAAGAGCAACCCGACGGCCCCAATGAGGCCTCCGTACCCCGTGCGCCCTTTGTGATCGTGGTGGATGGAGACCTGCGCATTGACGGCGCCTTGACCAGCGCCGACACCGATGGCACGACGCACCTGGTCGTCAACGGCAACCTGCATGTGCAGAACGCCGTGATCGGCGGACAGCTGGTGTGTTTGCAAGGTGCGCTGCAGGTGCATGACCTGCTTTGGGGCCACTACAACCATGGCGAGCTGCGCGTGCGTGGTGGGCTGCAAGCCCGGGTGGCGCTGTTCACCGACGAGTACCACCTGCACATCGAAGGCCAAGAACAGGTGGAGTTTTTGCTGGACGAGGTGCGCGGTGTGCCCCACCGTGCGGAGTTCTCGGCCGAGATCGTGGGTGCCGTGTTCGCCCCCGAGTTCCACGAGGGCGTGGACGCCGGCGAAGACGGCCTGGCTGCCATGATCAGCCGCCGCCAGGTGCTGGCCGCCGTGCGGGCAGGCCAGAGCGCGGTGCGCAGCAGCGCAGACATCCACGCCGACCAGCCTGTGGCCGACGACCTGTGCGCAGACAACTCCATCAGCATCGAGAACATCCTGGCCGTGGTGCACACGCCAGTGATCGCGCACAAGGAACACAAAGCCTACGGCTGGTTCCAGCAGACTGATTTCTCACTGTGCCAACGGCATGTGGACGAAGAAGGCGACGCGCGCGACGACAACGTGTTCATCACGGTGTGGAAAACCTGGGACTTCTACCTGTCGGTGGAGCAGGTGCCCGCGCCCCGCAACTGGCTGGAGCGTGTGGCCACCAAGCTGTGGCGCCATGCTGCCCCCACGGTAGCGCAGCGCACGCTGCTGTACCGCCGCTACACACAGGGCGAGCCTGGGGACTGGCAGGTGCTGGCGCCCCCCGCCGAGCCCGGCCACGACCCCGACGCCTGGAAGGCCTGCGAACACGCCTGGCGCGGTGTGCTGGACTACGTGCGCAAAGCCGTGGGCCAGCACCGCGCACGCTACTCGCTCTACCAGCGCCTGCAGGCCACATTGACGGCCGAGCACATCGAGGCCTTCACCAGCCTGCCTGTGTTCACCGAGCAGTACAACGACTGGTGGGACAGCGACCGCAACGGCTATTGGGAGGGCGAGGTCTGGGTGGGGGCGCGCCAGCCCTGCATGCACGACGGCGAACCCTGGGGCCGCGCGCTCAAATACAGCTGGCGCAACGGTGACGACGCGCCGGGCGATGACGAAGACAACGCCCACAGTGCCTACCAGATCCATGTGGACGAGGCGCGCGAGGGGCCGGCCGCTGTAGAGTTCAGCTACGCCCAGCGCCAGAGCGACAGCCGCGCCCCCTTGCCCCGATGCGCCGCCGACCACATTGCCCGCCTGCTGCGCTTTCACGGTCTGGTGCAGGCCCGCATCCGCGCGCGGCACGAACAGGCGCAGGCCCAGCAGACCGAGGCCCGCCGCATCGAAGCCGCCGTGCAACTGCTGACTACCCCCCCATTGCCCCCCGACCTACCCGATGCCGCTGTGTTTCCCGTCGAACTCATGACGCTGTCGGAGCAGTGGCAGGCCGATGGGCAAGCCTACGTAGCGGCTATCCGCGCGCACCAGCTGGCCAACGATGCCCACCGCGCCGAGGCATCGGCAACAGCCGGTGGCGGCGATGAGGACAACGGAGACAACGCCCTGCCCGAAGACCCGCGCAGGGCCGATGCGCCCACCGTGCTGCAACTGGCGCGGGTGGTGAGCCAATGGGCCGACGAAGAGCTTGCCACGCGGTTTCGCCAGCGCTTTGCCTTTGCTCCGGATGCCTATGTGGCGCGTGCCGCCCAGGCCGGCCAATTCATCGGCCCCGTGTTTGTGCTGGACGATGACCGTGTGGTCGCCCGCATCGGCGCGGCCCATGACGACGACGCCCGCTGGGTGTTGCTGCATGGCACAGAGCACACGCCCCTGCCCGCCATCCGGGGCCTGGGCCGCTCGCCCGATCGCCGGTGCTTTGCCCAATGCGACGGCCTGCACATCACCACCCACCACGGATGGAATGGCCCTGTGATTACGCAATTTGCACTGCCGCGCGGCAACGAAGGCCTGCCGCCGCAGGTGCAGGTGTCGGCAGGCCCGCTAGGGCAGCGCTGCGATGAAATCATTCCCTTCAACGATGGCCTGCGCGTGCTGCTGCGCAACCCCACAGGGGTGTATCTTCTGCACCCCGCAGCCCAAGGTGCCGACAGCCCAGTGCAACGCCTGCACCCGCAGACGTTTGAAGAAGATGGCCCCTACACCTGGCCCAAGAACCAGATGGATGAAAAGGTCGATGGTGAGACCGTCACAGTGCTGGCGCTGGACATGCTGCACATGGCCCTGTCGCCTGATGAGCGTCACATCGCAGTAGGCGACCAGGACAGCTGCCACATCCTGCTGGACGCGCACGGCGCTGTGGTGGCCGAGCACGAGCCCCTATCGTCTTACCCCCACCATGCGGTGTTCTCGCTCGACGGCACACGCCTGTTTGCCAACTCATGCCATCTGTATTGGGGCAGTACCTGCTCGATCCCCATCGGGGCGGCACCGCAAGAAGCGACCGATGAGGACACCCCACCACTGGACGAACGCTGCCGCGTGTACGCCTCTGTCACCTTGCCGGGCCTGGTGATCCTGGGCGATGCGGACGGCTACCTGCATGCCATCAGCGACGAGGGACAAGCCCTGTGGCGCCACCACATCGGCAGCACGATCAGCGCTATCGAAGCCTCCCCCGATGGAGAAACCCTGTGGGCGGCCAGCTATGGCGGCTACCTGGTGCGGCTGCAGCGCAGCGAGGCGGGCATGGACCCTTACTCCATCAGCACGTCACTGTATGTGGAGACGCGGCGGTGGATATTCTGGCGGGATGAGGTGGGGCCGGTGCGGTGGTAGCAGAGCAAGTCTGCCCACGGTAGCCACACCAGACTCTCATTTTGATCTGCAGGAAAACACATACCAACCAGGTCCGTGAAAGCGCTGGAACACGGCTTCCCGCCCGCGTCCACATGCTGCGTTGGCCAGATTCTTGACGTCCTCTTCTGTCGCCAAAGCGGGCCTGGCGATCTGTACGCCGAAATCATAAGACTCCACAACTCGCGGTTGGCAGCCTGTCGATGCCACCGCAATGCCCAAGCCCCATCCGGCCCCAAGAAGTCTCATGCAGATGTTCTGCCCACGCGGCGAAGGCGTGACGTTGGATGAGTGGGCACCGACAAGTGCAGTGCCCAGGTTAGGTTGAAGGCGCCCAACCCAGCTGCATGCATCAGGGACAAAAATCTCACTGCGGCACCAGCTCCACGCGCCGGTTCTTGGCCTTGCCCTCATCGCTGTTGTTGCTGGCTACAGGTGCGAGCGACGCGACGCCATTGCCCACCAGGCGATTGGCCGCAATGCCGTAGTCCTTGGCCAGCACGGCGGCCACTGCGTCGGCGCGGCGCTTGGACAGCGCCAGGTTGCTATCGAAACTGCCCACGCTATCGGTATGGCCCACTACATGCAGCTTGACAGTGGGCTCGGCCTTCAGGAAGGCGGCGATCTGCTCCAGCGAGGGTTTGGACTCGGGCTTCACGTCGGCCTTGCCAGTGTCGAACAGGATGCCGTAGATGGCGACCTTGCCATTGGCCGTGATGGACTTGCTGATGTCCGATGCGCTGACCACCACCATGTTCTGCTCCATGGCTTTGGTTTCCAGGATGTCCACTGCGATGTAGGCGCCCTGCCTGGATTTGTACGTAGCGTCTTCCTTAGGCCAGTCGATGGAGATCAGGCGCACGGTAGTGTTGCCCTTCTGGAAGGTCCCCGTGCGCACGGTGCTCGCATCGGCGCCATACATCACGTATTCGCTGCGGTTGTTCTTGATGAAGTCGCGCTGGCCACTGCTGAAGTTGGCCAAAAAGTTGGTGTAACTGCCCGCAGCACTGTCACGGGTGGAGTCATACAGCGCCGTGAAACCGCTGGCCGTAAGGTCGTTGGCATAGTTGCGAAACAGCTCCAGTGACCGCGTGGCACCGGGGGCCTCGTACCACAGGCGGGTGAGCTTGCCTTCCAGAGCAAGTGGCGGCTGCACGTAGCGCCGCTTGTAGGTCTGCAGGTCGAACTCCTTGAACGTGGAAGTCTGGAACTCCACGGCGTCGAAGTTGCGCACCTCGTAGCCCACGATGGTGCTACCACCAAAACGCTTCACGGCGGGGTGATCCTTGGCGCCGGCAAGGTCCTGTGCAAACGTTGGCCACACGCTGACCGAGGCCAGGAACCCGAGGCACAGCGATGCGCCCCACTGACGAAACAGCTTCATGCTCATGGGCAATCTCCGGTTGAATACACGCATCGCTGACTGAGCTGCACCCGGCGTTGCGACAGGCGGCGGGCTCGCATCCATCATAGGCGAGCACCTGGCTGCAGGCCACCCAGCCTTCATGCGACGCCATGGCGCAGCGCGCCGCTTTCGCGAAATGCATCACGGTTTCACACCGGCTTTGTGTTGGACACCTCCCGCAAGCTTCATGTCACTTGCCAAACGCCGAACCGGATCCCACAGGAAATTGAGACCCATGCACTGGCTCATGGCATGAGCGTTGCATGCGCCCCCTGCACGCACTTGCACCCTCCATGACTTCATCCCACCGCTCCGCCCGCTCCCGTGCACCCGCTCCTCCAGATGCGCCACCACCCAGCGCCCCTGACCTCAGCACGCCGGTGCTCTTGCTCATGGCCGTGGCCTGCGGCCTGTGTGCGGGCAGCAACTACTTCAACCAGCCGCTGCTGCACTCCATTGCCACGCAGCTGCAAGTGCGGGACGCGTCGGCGGCGCTCATCGTGACGCTGGCGCAGGTGGCGTACGCGGCAGGGCTGCTGCTGTTGGTGCCGCTGGGCGACCTGCTGGAGCGGCGGCGGCTTATCACCACACTGATGCTGCTGGCCGCTCTGGGACTGTTTACCAGCGGGTTTGCGCACAACTACGCCATGCTGGCGCTGGGCACGCTGCTCACCGGCCTGTTTTCGGTGGCGGCGCAGGTGCTGGTGCCGCTGGCAGCCACCCTGGCTGCGCC
>NZ_JBGFFF010000051.1:0-29747 GCF_056175785.1 Acidovorax sp. LjRoot204 | reverse complement strand
GTTTTCTTCTTGGCGACCTTTTTGGTGGTCTTTTTCTTGGCGACCTTCTTGGTGGCCGGTGCTGCTGCCTGGGCCGTCATGGGAGCGGCTGCGGGAGCGGTAGTGGCAGGGGCGGCTGCGGGTGCCTGTGCAAAAGCACCAGCAGTGAACAGACCGGCCACGAGGACAGCGAGGAGTTTTTTCATATATGCCGTTTCCAGTGTGAACGAAGGTTGAAGGGCCGGACGAATTCCGTACGGCTCCACTCGCAACGATAGCAGCGCGCGGCCCGTTGACAGGGTCTTGGACGAAATTTTTTGTCATTAGAATGGTTTGAAACCACACTGGCGCGCCTGCGGCGGTGCTTCTTTTCCTCGCTTTGCCCCTCATCGACCGAATCAGACTCGGCGCACACCGGAGACTCCCCACCCATGACCACCTACCAGCACATCGTGGTGCCTGCCGAAGGCCAGAAAATCACCGTCAACGCCGACATGTCCCTGAATGTGCCGGACGAGCCCATCATCCCCTTCATCGAAGGTGACGGCACCGGCCTGGACATCACGCCCGTCATGATCAGGGTGGTGGACGCAGCCGTGGCCAAGGCCTACGGGGGCAAGAAGAAGATCCACTGGATGGAGGTGTACGCGGGCGAAAAGTCCACCAAGGTGTACGGCCCCGATGTGTGGCTGCCCGATGAAACCCTGCAGGTGCTGCGCGAGTACGTGGTGTCCATCAAGGGCCCGCTGACCACGCCCGTGGGCGGCGGTATCCGCTCGTTGAACGTGGCGCTGCGCCAGGAGCTGGACCTGTATGTGTGCCTGCGTCCCGTGCAGTATTTCAAGGGCGTGCCCTCGCCGCTGAAGGAACCCGAAAAGACCAACATGGTCATCTTCCGCGAGAACTCGGAAGACATCTACGCCGGCATTGAGTTCGAGGCCGAGTCGGACAAGGCGAAAAAGCTCATCAAGTTCCTGCAGGACGAGATGGGGGTGAAGAAGATCCGCTTCCCCAACACGTCCGGCCTGGGCGTGAAGCCCGTGTCCATCGAGGGCACAGAGCGGCTGGTGCGCAAGGCCATCCAGTACGCCATCGACAACGACAAGCCCAGCGTGACCATCGTGCACAAGGGCAACATCATGAAGTACACCGAAGGGGGCTTTCGCGACTGGGCCTATGCCTTGGCACAGAAGGAATTCGGTGCTGAGCTCATCGACGGCGGCCCCTGGTGCCGCCTCAAGAACCCCAAGAACGGCAAGGAAATCACCATCAAGGACAGCATCGCCGATGCCTTCCTGCAACAGATCCTGCTGCGCCCGGCCGAGTATTCGGTCGTGGCCACGCTGAACCTGAATGGTGACTACATCTCTGACGCTCTGGCGGCACAGGTGGGCGGCATCGGCATTGCCCCTGGCGCCAACATGTCCGACTCGGTGGCGTGCTTTGAAGCCACCCACGGCACGGCGCCCAAGTACGCGGGCAAGGATTACGTCAACCCCGGCTCCGAGATCCTGTCGGCCGAGATGATGTTGCGCCACATGGGCTGGACAGCGGCTGCCGACCTGATCATCAGCTCGCTGGAGAAGTCGATCGCATCCAAGAAGGTGACCTACGACTTTGCCCGCCTGATGGAAGGTGCCACGCAGGTCAGCTGCTCGGGGTTTGGGCAGGTCATGATTGACAACATGTAGTCGCATCCGCCTTGGCTTCGGGGCGGTTCAAAACGTCTCCATAAAAGAAGAACCCTGGTGCGTCATTCGGACCAGGGTTTTTTGTTTGCGCCTCAGCGTCCCAGCGCGCGTACCAGATAGTCGATGAGCACCCGCACCCGCAGGGGCATGTGCCGGTTACCTGGGTAGATCAGCGAAAACGGGCGTGACGCGCCCGCATGCCCCGCCAGCACTTCGACCAACTGGCCGTTGCGCAGATCCTCCTCCACCAGAAAACGGTACGTTTGTACCAGGCCTGCTCCTGCGCGGGCCAGCGTGACCTGACCCAGGATGTCATCAGCACAGCGCAACTTGCCCTGGGTCGGCCATTCCATGGTCTGGCCCTCGTGCACCAGCAACCAGGGAACGACCTGCCCGCTGCTCGGCAGCACGAACTGCACGCATTCATGTCGTTCCAGCTCGTCTGGCGTAACGGGTGCGCGGTGGCGTTTCAGGTAGGCCGGGGCTGCGACAACGATCAAGGCCGCATCCTCCAACTTGCGAGCCACCAGGCTCGAATCTGGCGGTGTTCGGCCGCGGATGGCGAGGTCAAAACCTTCCTCGGTGAAGTCCACGTTACGGTTGGACAACTGCAGTTCTATCTCTATGTCGGGGTACTTCTTGCTGAACGCGGGCAAGAGAGGCAGTACGCGATGGTGGCCGTACGAAGTGGGCAGGCTCATCCGCACAAGGCCTGCTGGCTTGAGTTGCTGGCCCGACGCCTCACGCTCTGCCTCGCTGAGTTGCGTCAGCGCCTGGCGGCATTGGTCGTAGTAGCGCTGCCCAACCTCCGTCAGGCGCACTTGGCGCGTAGTGCGCATGAGAAGGCGCACGCCCAGACGCTCCTCCAGCCGTGCAACTGAACGGCTCACGGCAGCCGCCGTGAGTCCTGTGGCCTTGGCTGCCGCAGTGAACCCCTGGTGCTGCGCCGTCAGGCAGAACAACTCAATGCTGCCCAGGCGAAGGTTGTCGAATTGCCGGTTCATTGTTGATTCTTATGTAATTAGTGATTTGAAATGAATCTAGTTTATTGTCAATTTCATCGCAAATACAGTTGCTGCATCACCAACCACGGACGTAAGGAGTCCCCAGATGCAGAACTCGATCAAGCTTTACTACTCTCCCGGCGCATGCTCGCTGGCGACGCACATTCTTCTGCGCGAAACAGGCACGCCATTCACGCTGGAGAAGGTTGATACCCACAAACACACCACCAGCACTGGCGGCGACTTCTATGCCATCAGCCCCAAAGGCCAGGTGCCTGTGATCGAACTTGCTGATGGGACGCGGATCACCGAAGGGCCGATAGTTGCTCAATATGTGGCGGACCGGGCGGGCGCACGCACCCTGATGCCCCCCGCAGGCAGTCTGGAGCGCTACCGGGTCATGGAGTGGCAGAACTACGTGACGGCGGAACTGCACAAGTCTTTCACCCCGCTGTTCCACAGCGATGTGGATGCCAATGCCAAGAAGGCGCTGGCTGCTGTGCTTTACAAGAAGCTGGTCTGGCTCGACGGACAACTGGCTGGCAAGAGCTACCTCACGGGCAGCGATTTCACTGCCGCCGATGCCTATCTGTTCGTGGTGCTCGGCTGGGCCAAGTTTGTGCAGATCGACCTGGGGGAACTGCAGCACATCGGCAGCTTCATGGCGCGTGTGGCAGCCCGCCCCGAGGTCCGTGCCGCGATGCAGACAGAAGGCCTCGTAGCCTGAGGTATACTCCCATGCCTTACATCAAGATCCAGATCACCCGCGAGGGTGCATCGCGCGAGCAAAAGGCCCAGCTGATTCGGGGCGCTACCGACCTTGTCGTGCAGGTGCTCGACAAGAACCCTGCCACTACTTTTGTTGTGATCGAAGAAGTGGATACCGACCACTGGGGCATCGCGGGCGAAACCGTGACCGTGCTGCGTGAGCGGGCGAAGAAAGGCGGTGCGCAATGAGTAGTGCTGCTGACTTTGCCGCCATCCATTCGGTGCTGGAGCTGTACCTCGACGGCCTTTACCACAGCGACACAACGCGCCTGGCCAAGGTGTTTCATCCGCAGGCCCTGTACGCCACGGCGGTGGGAGAGCAACCCATCTTCTGGCGCATGGACGAGTACTTCCCGGTGGTGGATGCTCGCCCAGCCCCTGTGGCGAGCGGCCAAGCGCGTACCGACCGCGTGCTCTCCATCGACCTGGTAGGCCCCGTGACGGCACTGGCCAAACTCCAGTGCTCCATCGCGCCCAAACATTTCATCGACCTGCTGACGCTGCTCTGGCTGGACGGACGCTGGCAGATCGTCTCCAAGGTCTTTCATTACGACATCAGAGATTGACATGAATATTCTTCGACCTTTCTCCAAGCCGTTTCTCTCTTCAGTGGGCGGGCTGGCGCTGTACTGCGTCACTGCATTGCTGCTGGGTTTTTCTGCCAGCGCATCGGCTCACCAAGAGTGCGCGGCCCCAGGGTGTGCTGCTTCGGAGCCTTACCATGGAATGCCCGCGATTGCGGCCATTGGAGCGCGCACCGGCAAGTACATGGAAATCCCCGAAGCTGCCAAGGGACCCACCATTGACCCCGCGAAGGGTTATCGAATCCAGGAACTGGGGCGCGGCCTGTACATGGTGACCGACAACGTCTACCAGGCGATGTTTGTGGTGCACGAAAAAGGCGTAGTGCTGGCTGACGCACCGCCTCCGCTGGCCGGATTTATCGCGAAAGCCATCCGTGAAGTCACGGGCAAGCCGATCACACACATCATTTACAGCCATGCCCATGTTGACCACATCGGTGCAGCAGGGGAGTTGCTAGCCACGCTGCCGCGCCGACCTGTGATCATTGCGCACGAAGAAACCCAAACCATCCTGGCGCGTGCACGTGATCCCAAACGCCCGCTGCCCGGCGTCACCTTCCGCGACAAGTACACCCTCAAAGTGGGCGGGCAGCGCCTGGACCTCTCGTACCACGGCAATGGTCATGAGCCGGGGAACATCTTCATCCTGGCACCTGAGCAACGTACGTTGATGGTGGTGGACGTCATCTTTCCCGGATGGATGCCGTGGAGACGCCTTGCGCTGGCGCAGGACATCCCGGGCTACTTCAAGCAGGTCGAGAAGATCAAGTCGATGGACTTCGACTGGCTGGTTTCTGGCCATGTTGCACGCGCCGGTACCAAGACCGATGTCGCCATGCAACATGAGTTTTTGCAAGATCTCAAAGAGGCTGCCGGCAAGGCCCTGCAGAACACGGCCTTGGGCGAGGGCATGGATGCCCGCGACCAATCCAACCCCTGGGCCGTCTTTGACAATTACATAGACCGTGTGGCGGCCCAATGTGTGAACGCGTTGACACCCAAGTGGGCTTCTCGCCTGGCGGCTTTTGATGTGTACATCTGGGACCAGTGCTTCACCATGGAGCAGAGCCTGCGGCTGGATTGAGCATGGCACTCAGAAACTACATCTACCTCATGTTGCTCGCGCTGGCCGTTGGGCAGCCGATGGCGGTAGTAGCCCAACCATTGACAGAGTCTGTGGACGCATTGGAGGCGTTGTTTGGCAAAC
This sequence comes from Acidovorax sp. LjRoot204, assembly GCF_056175785.1. Lineage (NCBI taxonomy): Bacteria > Pseudomonadati > Pseudomonadota > Betaproteobacteria > Burkholderiales > Comamonadaceae > Acidovorax > Acidovorax sp. LjRoot204. Next base: position 24,514 of record NZ_JBGFFF010000051.1, on the reverse strand, counting down.
ACGCTGGCGTGCGTCGTACGCAGACGAAGGGGCTGTGTGCGAAGGGCTTCTTCATCGGAACTGCCGAGGCACGAGCACTGAGCAAAGCGACTGCATTTTCGGGAGCCCAAGTGCCAGCCCTCGCTCGGTTTTCGGTGGGTGGGGGCAATCCCGGCGCGTCGGACAAAAGCCGCTCAACACGTGGTCTGTCGCTCAAGCTGGACCTTCCCGATGGGGCAGTCTGGATGCAGGCCAACCTGTCTGCTCCGGTATATTTTGTGAAGGACCCGGCGGACTTCGCTCCGTTTGTCCGATCCCGCGTCCCGGACCCGGTGACCGGCAAACCGTCTCCAGAACGCTTGGCAGCATTCAACCTGGCTCACCCCGAGTCGTTGCGCCAGGGGAAATATCTGGCCGAGCGTTCTGCGCCTGCGAGCTATGTCACGACTCCTTATTGGGGCGTGAACGCATTCATCTTCCGGGCTCCGGATGACCAACGCCGCTTTGTGCGTTGGCGTTTTGAGCCGGAGGCGGGAGAGCAGCGATTGAGTGAGGAGCAGAGCATGCAGCTACCCGACGATTTTCTCGCGGCAGAGCTGCAGGAGCGACTTGCCAGAGGACCCGCTTCCTTCCGGTTTTTGGTGCAGTTGGCTGAAGACGCCGACGATCCCAGCGACCCGACCGTCGCGTGGCCAGAACAGCGTCGGCAGGTCACTGCAGGGCGTCTGGTGATTGAGAGCTTGTCCGAGTCTTCGACCTGCGAGCCCGTCCTTTTCAATCCCCTGGCTCTGCCGGATGGCATCGAACCTTCTGCCGACCCGGTGCTGCTGGCGCGTCCAGCCGCATATGGGATTTCATTCGGGCGCCGAATGGCGGAGCGCCAATGAACGCCGCCGCCAGCGAGCGACACCGCTTGGTGTTTGTGGGAGACCCCATGTGTTCATGGTGCTACGGCTTCGGACAAGAACTGTCCGAGGCACTGGCCCAGCGGCCCGAAATGCGGCTCGACATCGTCACTGGTGGTCTGCGTGCAGGGGCTACTGAGGTATTGGACGATGCCGGCAAGCGCTTGAGGTTGTTTCACTGGGCGAAGGTGGAAGCAGAGACAGGCCTGAGCTTTGACCGAGAGGCCCTCCTGGCTCGGCGAGGCTTTGTATACGACACAGAGCCTGTCTGTCGCGCGGTGGTTGCCGCTCGGCTCAGCCAGCCGGGTGCAAACCTGTTGGCCATTTTTCGGGCGCTGCAAAAGGCTTTTTATGCCGACGGCTTGGACACGACCGATCCAGAAGTGCTGGTCGCCGTAGTGACTCAGGCTCTGTCGGTACAGGCGTTGGATGCCCAAGGGCTGCAGGAGTGCTTCGTGGCCGATGCCACCCTCCAGGTGACTCAGAGGGACTTTGCGCAAGCGCGTCGCTGGGGCATCACCAGCTTTCCCGCACTTCTGGGCAAACATGGCGAGCACCTGGTCCGCCTGGTGGATGGTTTTGCCAAAGCGCCCGTGTTGCTTGCGACCATAGATCGTTGGATGGATCAGACATCGATGACAGTCACACCCTGGGGCTAGCGGGGGAAAGTGTATGCAACGCCACAGATGGTGAGGCCCACTTTGTGCAGCAGCGCTATTGATCAGCCCCTGTTGCATGCTTCCCGATTTTTCCCACAGCCTGCATGATCGCGCCGGCAATTCAGAGTTGGCTTTTTGAATCTTTCCCTCCTAAGATGGCCTGACGCTTCGGCATTGCTGGCATAAGCCTGATGTGTGCTATGCCGAATATGGCGAGCGTTGAAGGTCCCTGGAGCAGCTGACTCTCCAGGAAGCAGAAAGCGAGAGGGCTGCATGGCGACTGACTTTTCTGCCGGGTACTGGGAGCAAAACCCCGATGCATTGCTCGTGCTATCACCCCAGGGCGTGGTGCTGGAGTGGAACCCGGCGGCCGAGCTGATCTTTGGCTATTCGCAGGCCGAAGTGCAGGGGCGCTCCATCCTCGACCTGATCGTGCCCCAGGGTCGCGCGCATGAAGAGGACCTTTTCCGTGCCGAGGCCCTGCGGCTGGGCACTTCGGTGCAGGAGGCTGTGCGCCGCCGCAAGGACGGCTCGCTGGTGCATGTCAATGTATCGACCAAGGCCGTGTGCGATGCGGCCGGGCAGGTGCTGTACTTTTTGTCGAGCAAGAAGGATGTCACCCAGCTCAAGGTGCAGCGCGATGCCAAGCTGCTGGAGGCGCGGTTTCGCGACCTGCTCGAATCCACCCCCGACGCCATCGTGATGGTCAACGTGACCGGGCGCATCGTGCTCGTCAACTCGCAGGCCGAGCGCGTGTTTGGCTACCCCCGCTCCGAGTTGTTGGGCCAGGCGGTGGAGGTGTTGTTACCGCACCGCTACCGGGGTGCCCACCTGGGCCATCGCAGTGGGTTTTTTGGCCAGCCGCGCACGCGCACCATGGGCGCGGGGCTGGAGCTGCATGGCCTGCGCAAGGACGGTGGCGAGTTCCCGGTCGAGATCAGCCTGAGCCCGATCGACACCGAAGAGGGCACCATGGTGATGAGCGCCATCCGCGACATCACCGACCGCAAGCGCGCAGACCAGAAGTTCAAGGACCTGCTGGAGGCCGCACCCGACGCCATGGTCATCGTCAACCGCGAAGGGCGCATCGTGCTGGTCAACTCCCAGGCGGTCAAACTGTTTGGCTGGAGCCGCGATGAGCTGCTGGGCCAGCCCATTGAGTTGCTGGTGCCCCAGCGCTTCAGCGCTCGCCACCCCGACCACCGGCGCAACTTTTTTGCCGAACCGCGTACCCGCTCCATGGGCGCAGGGCTGGAGCTGCACGGTTTGCGCAAAGACGGCAGCGAGTTTCCGGTCGAGATCAGCCTGAGCCCGCTGGAGACGGAGGAGGGCCTGTTTGTCTCCAGCGCCATCCGCGATGTGACGGAGCGCAAGCGCATCGAGCAGGTGCTGCGCGACAAGAACCTGGAGCTGGAGAACGCAGCGCTGGTGAAAGACCGTTTTTTGGCCAGCATGTCCCACGAGCTGCGCACACCGCTCAACGCCATCATTGGCTTTACCGGCACGCTGCTCATGAAGCTGCCCGGCCCGCTCAATGCTGAACAGGACAAGCAGTTGCGCATCGTGCAGACCGGCGCCAAGCACCTGCTGTCGCTCATCAACGACCTGCTCGATGTGGCCAAGCTCAGCGCTAACAAGGTCACGCTGAACCTGGAGCCCGTGGACTGCAAGACCCTGATCGAAGAAGTGTCTGCGACACTGGAACTGGAGGCGCGACGCAAGGGCTTGGCCTTTGCCGTGCATGCGCCGCCGGTGGATGTCTTGTTGCTCACCGACCGGCGCGCGCTCAGTCAGATTCTCATCAACCTCGTGGGTAACGCCATCAAATTCACGCAACAGGGGAGGGTGGATGTGGTGCTGCAGGAGTTGCTGCTGCCCACCGGCCGCGCCGTTCAGCTGCGGGTGCAGGACACCGGGCCAGGCATACCGCTGCAGGAGCAGCCCCGGCTGTTCGAGGCGTTTTCGCGGGTCGAGAGTGCGGACCGCCGCCACCATGAGGGCACGGGCCTGGGCTTGCACCTGAGCCGCAAGCTGGCCGAAGCACTGGGAGGCACCCTGGGTTTTGACAGCACCGAAGGCCTGGGCAGCACCTTCACTCTGCAATTGCCGGAGCCCCAGGCATGACAACCACCATCCCTCCCGCCACCATTCTGGTCATCGAGGACGATGACGCAAGCCGCCTGCTGGTCACCTACCTGCTGGAAGCCGCTGGCCACCGCGTGCTGGCGGCCGAAAACGGCGCCGTGGGGCTGGACCTGGCCCTGGCCGAGAGTCCGGACATTGTGTTGTGCGACCTGCAGATGCCGGTGATGAACGGCTACGAGGTGGCTCGCGGCCTGCGCGCCAGCCCACGCTGGCGGGTGGTGCCACTGGTGGCCGTGACTGCGTTTTCGATGCCGGGCGACCGCGAGAAGGCCCTCGAAGTCGGCTTTAATGAACACCTGTCCAAGCCCATCACGCCCGAGACCTTTGTGCAGCAGATCGAGGCGTTTTTGGCTGGTGCCCACCCGGCTCCGCCCCAATCAGGTTGAATATCCAGCACGTACAGCATGGCAAAGATCCTCGTCGTCGATGACCTCCCCGCCAACCGCGCCCTGGTGGTGACCCTCATCGGGCACAGCGGCCACCAGGCGCTGGAGGCGGCCGATGGCGCCGAGGCGTTGGCCGTGGTCCGTGCCGAACGCCCCGACCTGGTGATCTCCGACATCCTGATGCCGACGATGGACGGTTTTGAGTTTGTGCGGCAACTGCGCTCAGAACACGGCTTGGCGGCCACGCAGGTGATCTTTTGCAGCGCCCACTATCACGAGGAAGAAGCCCTGCGCCTTGCCAAGGCCTGCGGTGTGACCCAGGTGCTGTTCAAACCCTGCGAGCCGCAGGACATCCTGGCCGCCATCGAGCAGGCGCTCACGCAGATCCTCCACCAGCCCTCGGTGGCGTTGGAGCACAGTTTTCAGACCCGCCACCTGCAACTGATGACTGACAAGCTCACCGGCAATATGGCCGAGCTGGAGGCCATGAACCGGCGCCTGTCCGCGCTGACCGATCTGAACCTGCAGCTGGCCTCCGAGCGCGATCCGCAGGTGCTGCTGGCCAATGTGTGCCGGGGTGCGCGCGAGCTGGTGGGTGCGCAGTACGCCGTGTTGTGCGTGGTGCGCAAGCACAGCGACGGTGCCATCACCTGCACCAGCGGCATGGACCCGGCCCTGCAGAACGGACCGCTCGATCTGCCTGTGGTGTCGCATGGACTGTTGGGGCAGCTGCGGGCCGAACGCCGCCCGCAGCGCCTGGTCAATGCCGGAGGCGACCCTGTGGCGCTCGGCTTGCCCGCAGGCTATCCCCCGGTGCACACGGCAGTGATCGCACCCATCGTGTCGTTGTCGTTCTCCTATGGCTGGCTGTGCCTGGCCAACAAGCTGGGGGACGATGCCTTCAGCGCCGATGACGAAAAAGTCCTTGCCATCCTGGGCGCGCAGGTGGGCCGCATTTACGAAAACGGCAGCCTCTACCTGGAGATCCAGCAGCACGCCGACCAATTGCAGGTGCAGGTGCAAGAGCGCCAGCGGGCCGTGGATGCGCTGCGTGCCAACAAGGCCAGCCTGCGCCGGGCCCAGGCGCTGGCCAAGATATCCCACGTCATCAGCGGGCCCGATGGCGCCTTCGAGAGCTGGCTCGATACCTTGCCCGACATGCTGGGCCTGGACGAAAGCGCCATGCCCCGGTCGGCCCGCGAATGGCTGGCACTGGTGCACCCCGATGACCGCGACATGTTCCGCCGCCATGCGCTGCAGGCCGCCCACCTGGGGGCGCGCATGGATTTCACCTACCGGGTCCTGCGTGGTGACGGCCAGCCGCTGTACTTGCGCCAGGTGATGGAGCCGCTGGAGGACGAGGCGGGCCGTGGGGAGCAGGGCCGCTGGTTCAACACCATCCAGGACATCACCAAGGAAAAGCGCGCCGAAGAAGAACTGCACGAAAGCGACCGCCGCTTCAACGACATGCTCGACAAGGTCGAGATGATCTCGCTGATGCTTGACTGCGAAGGACGCATCACCTACTGCAACGACTACCTGCTGCGCCTGACGGGTTGGCAGCGCGACGAGGTGTTTGGCCGCAACTGGTTCGATCTGTTCGTTCCACCCGAGATGGGCGATGTGCGCAGTGTTTTTGCTGACGTGCTGGCCGATCGGCCGTCGGCGTGGCACTACGACAACGAGATACTGACCCGCTCTGGCGGGCGGCGCCTGGTGCACTGGAACAACACCGTGTTGCGCTCGGTGGGCGGGCAGGTGACAGGGGTGGCAGCCTTGGGAGAAGACATCACGGCGCGCCGGGATGCCGAGCGGCGCATCAAGCGCCTCAACCGCGTGTACGCCGTGCTCAGCGGCATCAACACCTTGATCGTGCGCGTGCGCCAGCGCGACGAGCTGTTCCGCGAGGCCTGCCGTGTCGCGGTGGAGCACGGCCAGTTCAAGATCGCCTGGATCGGCCGCGTGGACCATGCCCTGCAAGAGGTGGTGCCGGTGGCGCTCGCCGGGGCCGGGGCGGAGTTCCTCATGCATGTGCGGCGCCGGTTGTGGCTCAGCGAAACCCCCAGGGAGGGCGAAAGCCTGAGCGCCAGCGTGGTGCGCACACAGCAGGCCGCGGTGTGTGAAGACATTCAGAGCGACCCGCGCATTCTGGTGCCGCAGGAGCTGGCTGCGCGCGGCGTGGCATCCATGGCAGTGTTGCCCTTGCTGGTGGCGCACGAGGTGGTGGGCGTGATCGCCCTCTTTGCAGACGAAGCCGGGTTCTTTGACGATGACGAGATGCACCTGCTGACCGAGCTGGCGGGGGACATCGGTTTTGCCATGGACCACCTCGACAAGGAAGAGCGGCTGAACTACCTAGCGTACTACGACGACATCACCGGTCTGCCCAACCGTACCCTGTTCCTGGAGCGCAGCGGCCAGCACCTGCGGCCGCGCGAAGGGGCCAAGGCGCTGTTGGGCATGGGGCTCATGGACATCAGCCGGTTTCGCTTCGTCAACGACACCCTGGGGCGCCAGGAGGGGGACGAACTGCTCAAGCAGGTGGCGCAGCGGCTGCAGCAAGCGGCGGGCGACGCGTACGACGTGGCGCGCATTGGCGTCAACAGCTTTGGCATCGCCGTGACCGATGCGCGGGATGCGGGCGCAGTGGCGCTGGCGCTGGACGGGTTGATGCGGGCCTGTTTTGATGCGCCCTTTGTGCTGGGCGGCACGGAGCTGCGCATGGCGGCCAAGGCCGGTGTCGCGCTGTACCCCATGGATGGTGCCGATGCAGAGACCCTGCTGCGCAACGCCGAGGCGGCACTCAACAAGGCCAAGGCCTCTGCCGACAGCCTGCTGTTTTACACCTCGGAGATGAACACCCGCGTGGCGGAAGCCCTGAGCCTGGAAGGCCGCCTGCGCGACGCATTGGAGCAGGGCCAGTTTGTGCTGCACTACCAGCCCAAACAGCACCTGGCCACGGGTGCCATCGCCGGGGCCGAGGCCCTGATCCGCTGGAGCGATCCCCGCCGGGGGCTGGTGCCACCCGCGCAGTTCATCCCCATTCTGGAAGAAACCGGCCTGATCTACGACGTGGGTCGCTGGGCCCTGCGCCAGGCCCTGGCCGACAACCTGCGCTGGCGCCAGGCGGGGCTGGCGCCCCTGCGGGTCGCCGTCAATGTGTCGTTCTTGCAGCTGCGGCACCGGGGCTTCATTGCCGAGGTGCGCGACGCCGTGTCCCACGACGCAGGGGCGGCCGCTGGGCTGGAGCTGGAGATCACCGAAAGCATGGTCATGGACGATGTGCAGCACAGCACCGCCAGCCTGCATGCGTTGCGCGAGATGGGCATCACCATTGCCATCGACGACTTTGGCACGGGTTTCTCATCCCTGAGCTACCTCGCCAAACTGCCGGTGGATACGCTCAAGATCGACCGGTCCTTCATCCTGAACATGGCCTCAGGCCCGCAGGGCGTGGCGCTGGTGTCCACCATCGTCAACCTGGGGCACTCGCTGGGCCTCAAGGTGGTGGCCGAAGGTGTGGAGACCGAGGACCAGTCCCGGCATCTGGCGCTGCTGGGTTGCGACGAGATCCAGGGGTATCTGCTGAGCAAGCCGGTGCCTGCGGAGGTGTTTGAAGCGCAGTTTCTTCAGTCAGCGGTGGCCGATTGACAGAGCATGTCTTCGGCGTGTTTGCGCTTTAGTCCACAACGGGCTGTCTGGTCATTTGTTAAGGCGATTCGCGCATATGCAGCGTGTGCGTTGCAACGACATTTGCCAGCACCTCATCATGGGTAACCAACACTAAAGCAGCCCCGGATTCGTGTACGGCATCTAGCAGTACCTGTATAGCCTCTTGCTGCGTGATGGGGTCCAGGCGCGAGGTGGGCTCGTCGGCAAACAGCAGCGCTGGTTGCGCCACCAGCACGCGCGCCAGCGCAATGCGCTGCAACTCGCCGCCCGAGACTTGGTCGGGCCTGCGCGCCAGCAGGTCCTCGGGCACGCGCAGCTGCGCCAGGCGCTGCTGCACGGCCTTCCAGTCGCAGCGGTGCAGCCGGGCGGCGTCGCGCAGCGACTGGGCCAGGCTGATGTGCGGAGCAAACGAACTGACCGGGTCCTGGTACAGCTTTTGGAACGCATGCGGGCGCAGCCGGGCGCTGCGCTCCACACGGCCTGTGTCGGGCGCCACCAGGCCCAGCAGCACATTGCCCAGTGTGCTTTTGCCGGTGCCGCTGGGGCCTTGCACGGCGATGCGTTCGCCGCTGCGCAGTTCCAGGTCCAGCGGCGCAAACAGCTTCTGCGCACCATAGGCTTTGGAGATGCCATGCGCCTGTACGACGGGCTCACCCAGCGTGGGCTCGGCAAACGGCAGCCAGCGGGCCGGGTCGGCCCGCAGCAACTGGCGGGTAAAGGCGTGCTGCGGCGCGGCGGCCACGGTGTGGATGTCGCCTTGCTCCACCGCCTGCCCGTGGCGCAGCACGATGACCTGGCCGCCCAGCGCCTGCGCCACCTGCATGTCGTGGGTGATGGTGAGCAGGCAGCCGCCTGTCTTCAGCACGCCCTGGAACAACTCCACCATGCGGCCGCGCCAATGTGCGTCCAGGCCCTTGGTGGGCTCGTCCACCATCAGCACCGGGGCGCCCCCGGCCAGGGTGATGGCGGCCACCGCGCGCTGGGCCATGCCGCCCGACAGTTGCCAGGGGTAGTGGTTGCCCGCGCCGCCCAGGCCCGCAGCGCCCAGCACCTGTTCGGCCTGTGTGCTGGCGGCGCTGGGGGGCTGCTGGTGCAGCAGGCGGTACACCTCGGCCAGCTGCGGCGCCACGCGGGCCAGGGGGTTGAGTGCCAGCGAGGGCTCCTGCGGCAGCAGCGCCAGCTTGCGGCCCCACAGGGCGCGGCGCGCGGCGGCGTCCTGGGCGCGGGTGGTGGTGCCATCCAGCGTGATCTGGCCCGTGGCCTGCAGCGCAGGCGGCAGGTTGCCCATGATGGCCTGGGCCAGCAGCGACTTGCCCGCGCCGCTTTCGCCCACCAGCGTGAGCGCCTCGCCCGGCCGCAGGCTGAAGCCGATGTCGCGCAGCAGCCGCTTGCCGCCCACATGGATGCCCAGCCCCTCCACGGCCAGCAGAGCGTCGGATTTCAAAGGCGTGGTCATGACGTCTCCCGGTCGGGGTTGAGCAGCATCATCGCGGCCACCAGCCACACCAGCAGCGCGGTGGGGGCGGCAATGAGCCACGGGGCTTCTTCGTAGTAGGGCATGGCCTCGGTCATCATCAGGCCCAGCTCGGGCGTGGGCGGCTGCATGCCCACACCCACAAAACCCAGTGCGGCCAGCGCCAGCACCGCTTGCGACGTGGTGAAGGCCAGCAGCGTGCCCAGCGTGGGCGCCAGCGCAGGCAGAAGGTGGCGGCGCAGCACATAGCCGCGCCCAAAACCCAGCAGGCGCGATGCCTGCACCGCGTCGCCCGCCAGCACGGGCCGGGCCACCGCGCGGCTCACGCGGAAGTATTCGACCCACAGCGCCGCCGACAGGCCCGCATACAGCGCCCACAACGCACCGGGCGCCAGGGCGGCCACCAGCAGCACCAGCAGCAGGCCGGGGATGGCGAGCACCGAGTCCGACAGCATGAGCAGCGCCCGCTCGGTGCGCCCACCGCGCCACGCGGCGGCAATGCCCAGCAGCGTGCCGGGCACGGCGGCGCTCACGGCCGCCAGCAGCGCCATGCCCAGAGACAGCTGCGCCGCATGCGCCAGCCGCGCCAGCTCCGAGCGGCCCAGCACATCCGTGCCCAGCCAGTGCTGGGCGCTGGGTGGGGCCAGGGTGTTGCGTAGGTCCTGCACCACCGGGCTGGCACCCACCAGCCAGGGGCCGAGCAGGGCAAACAGCGCCAGCAGGCCGAGCAGGGCCAGGCCCAGCATGGTGCGCAGCGGCCAGCGAGGCTGGGCCACCAAGCCGCCAACTGGCGACGAAAGAGTGGAAGGTACGGCACTCATGCAGCTACCTTCTGGGTATGCCGAGGGTCCAGCGCGAGGCACGCCGCATCCACCAGCAGGTTGAACACTACAAACAGCACGCCCATGCACAAGGCCGTGCCTTGCACCACCGGGATGTCGCGCCCAAACACGGCGTGCACCAGCGCATGGCCAATGCCGGGCCAGGCAAACAGCGTCTCCACCACCAGCGCGCCCTCCACCAGAAACAGCGCCTGCACGCCCAGGTAGGCTGTCACCGGCACGGCGGCATTGCGCAGGCCGTGGCGCACCAGCGCCTGCCAGTCGCTCAGGCCCTTGGTGCGCGCAAATTCAAAGAAGGGCGACACCACCACCTCCAGCATTGCAGCGCGGGTCACGCGCGCCAGCCCGGCGGCCAGGCCCAGCCCCAGCGTGAGCGCGGGCAGCACCAGGCTGGCCTGGCTCTCGTCACCGCCCGCAGGCAAAACGCCCCACTGCACCGCCACCAGCAGGATGAGCAGCACCGACAGCAAAAACGGCGGCAGCGCGCGCAGCACCACGGCCATCAGCCAGCTGGCCTTGTCCACCCAGCCCTGGGGCCGCAGCCCGGCCCACACGCCCAGCGGCACACCCACGGCAAAGGCAATGGCCAGCGCAGCGGCCGACAGGCGCAGCGTGGCGCCCAGGTGGTGCGTGACCTCATGCCACACCGATCGCTGCGACACCAGCGACTGGCCCAAGTTGAAGGTGGCCATGTCGCGCCACCAGTGCAACAGCGCCAGCCAGCCGGGGCGGTCCAGCCCCAGCTCCTCGCGCACGGCGTCGGCAGCAGCGTTGCTCACCAGGTCATAGCCATAGCGGCCCGCCGCCACGCGCATGGCCAGGTCGCCCGGCAGGGCGCGCACCATCAAGAAGCACAGCGTGCCGATCAGCAGGGACACGGCGAGCACCTGCACCAGCCTGCGGCCGAGCAGGGCGGCCCAGGGTTTTGAAATCAAGGGGTTCATGGGTTGTTCCACTCCATGCCGGTCAGGCGGTAAGAACGCTCCAGCGGGTCCAGCGTGACGCCCGCCAGCCGGGGGGCCACGGCCACATGCTGGCGGTACCACGCCACGGGGATCACGGGCAGCTCCGCTTGCAGGGTGTGCGTGATGGATTGCCGCAGCGAGCGCGTGCGCTCGGGCGGCGTCTGGGTGCGCGTCAGTTCGTGCAGGGCCTGCACTACGGTATCGCTGTGCCAGCCCATCGCGCCCCAGTCGCCGCCCTGGGCGGCAAAGTCGCCCGCCAGCGTGCCTCTGGGGTCGGGCACGTTGGCGTAGTTGCGCGCAGCCAGCGCCAGTTGCAGGCTGCCGTCGCGGTGGCCCCGGGGCACGTCGCCCGAGTTGCCGATGCTCACCTTCACGGCCATGCCCGCCAGCCGCCATTGCTCCTGCAAGGCGGTGGCAATCAGCGGCAGCTCGGGCCGGTCCACAAAGGTGCGGATCACCAGGTGCAGCGGCTGGCCCTCAGCATCGCGCAGGCCGTCGCTGTGGCGCTGCCAGCCAGCGGCCCGCAGCAGGCGCGCGGCAGCTTCGGGGTCGTGCTGCAGCGGGGGCAGGTGCGGGTTGTGCCACGCGCCCAGCGTGGGGGGCAGCAGCTGCGTGGCGGCCAGCGCCTCGTCGCCCATCAACGCCAGGGCAATGCCCGCGCGGTCGATGGCCAGGCTCAGCGCCTGACGCACGCGCACATCGCGCAGCGCGGGCAGGCCCGCATTGAGCTTGACGATGACGGTGCGCGGCAGCGTGACCGACGCAATGCGAACTTGCGTGCGACTTGTTTGCGCCGGGTTCTGCGCATGGTGCCGCAGCCGCCGCAGGCTGGCGGGGTCCAGCCCGTAGGCCAGGTCGGCCTGGCCGCTCTCGGCCATCAACGCGCGGGTTTCGGCACGGCTGGCGGCCAGGTAGCGCACGGCGGCAATGGCGGGGCGCGGGCCGTCGTAGGCATCAAACACCACCGTCTCTACCTGCTGCGGTGGCACCAGCACCGCAATGCGGTAGGGGCCGCTGCCAATGATGCTGCGCACCTTGCCGTCGGCGCCATAGCTGGCAGGGGCCAGCACCATGGTGCTGGAATGCGCCAGCAGCGCGGGCAGGGCGGTGTGGGGGCGTTGCAGGCGGATGAGCACCGTACCTTCGTCAGGCGCGGTGATGGACTCGATGGGCGCCTGGCTCAGCAGTGCGGGCGCCACCTGTGCTGCCTGCAGGCTGCGCACCACGGCGGCGGCCGTCACCGGCGTGCCATCATGAAAACGCGCCCCGGGCCGCAGCTCAAAGTGCCACACCAGCCCATCCGCCGACCGGCGCCAGAGCCGCGCCAGCGCGGGCCGTGGCTGGCCGTCGTCTGCGGCGTCCAGCAGGGTTTCGGTGACCTGCATGCGCGTGAACACATAGCCACTGCTGGCGGGCGCCAGGCCGCTGATCTCCCACGGGCCGACGATTTGCAGCGGTGCGGGGGCGGAAGCGGGTGGTGAGCCTTGTGCCCAAGTGGCGGGCAGGGCGCCTGCCGCCAGCGCGGCCACGGGGGCCTGCAAGGCGCGGCGCCGGGTCAGGGGTTTGAGGGCGGAGGAGAGTGTTGTCATGCAGGTCACCGGCACCACTTAGAACTTGGCTTGCAGGCCCACCGTAACGGTGCGCGCTGCCCCCGGCGCCACCCACACGCGGCTGTACGAGCTGGTGTAGTGCACCTTGTCAAACACGTTGTCCACGTCCAGCGACAGGTTCAGCGTGGGGCTCAGGCGCCAGTACGCCATCAGTTTGGCCGTGGTGTAGCTGGGCAGTTCAAACGCGGCGGTGCCCGCATTGGCCTCGGCCTGCGTGCGGGCCTGGCCCAGGCGCTTGCCCATGTGGGTCACGCCGCCGCCCACGCCATAGCGCTGGCCGTTGGCCAACTGGTTCTCGTACACCGCCAGCACGCTGCCGTTCACGCGCGGCACGTTCAGCAGGCGGCCGCCCACCTCCAGCGTGTTGTCGCGGGTCACCTCCACGTCGTTGATGACCAGGCTGGCATTTACGCGCCAGTGGGTGCTCAGGCGGCCGGCCAGGTCCAGTTCCAGCCCCCGGCTGCGCACCTCGCCTGCAGCGGCCGAGAAGCCCGCGTTCAGCGGGTCGCTGGTCAGCACATTGCGCTTGGTGATGTCGAACAGCGCAGCCGTGGCGCCCAGGCGCTGGTCGGCGCTCTCCCACTTGGCGCCCAGCTCTAGCGCACGGGATTTTTCGGGATCAAAGCCATTGCCCGCCACATTGCTGCCCGTGTTGGGGCGGAACGAGCTGCCCGCATTGGCATACACCGTCCACCTCGGCGTGGGCAGCCAGCTCACGCCCAGGCGCGGCGACACGGCCGAGGGGCTTTGCGCCGTGGTGCGGTGGGTGATGCGGTTTTGCAGGCTCTGGTCGTAGTGGTCGGCCCGCAGCCCGGCCATCACGCGCCACTGCTCACCCAGCTTCAGGGTGTCTTGCACATACAGCGCGGTGTTGCGCTGCTTCTCCAGCGTATCGGTGTTGCGCCCCGGCGTGGGCTGGGCCTGGCCGTAGACGGGGTTGAAGATGTCGATGGCATAGGGCGCGGCAGCGCTGGGGTTCACGCGCAGCATCACCGAATCCATGCTGAAGCGGTAGCTCTCCACCCCCACCAGCAGCTCATGCTCCAGCCCGCCGGTGCGCAGGTTGCCCTGCAGCTCGGCCTGCACGGCCACATCGTCCGACTGAAAGTCGCGATACCGCCGCTGGCGCGTCAGCGTGCGGCCATTGGCCTGCAGGGCTGTGGCTTCGGTCGAGAAGCCTTCCATCCCCGTCTCGCGGTACGACAGCCCCACGCGGCTGCGCCAGTCAGGGTTCCACTCGTGCGACAGCACCAGTTGGTGCGTCTGGTTGGTCACCGTCACATCGCCATCGGCAGGCTCGCCCAGAAAGCGGCTGGCGGGCACGGCCCCAAGGCGGTTGTTGACCGCCACCACGCCCCGGTCCAGCGGAGTTGCGTGGCGCAGAAATTCAGCCGTGTACTCCAGCACCGTGTCAGGCGAGAGCTTCCACGTGAAAGCCGGGGCCACCACCTGCCGCTGCGCGCGCACATGGTCGCGAAAGCTGCCTTTGTCTTCCACTGCCACATTCAGGCGGTAGGCCAGCCGCTCGTTGATGGGGCCGGTGGTGTCCAGCGCCGCACGGCCCAGGCCGTAGCTGCCCGCGTAGGCCTCCACCGAATGGGCGGCCTTCCACAGCGGCTTCTTGCTCACGATGTTGAGCGTGCCGCCGGGCTCGCTGCTGCCATACAGGGCCGCCGCCGGGCCTTTGAGGAACTCCACCCGCTCCACCCCCGACAAGTCGCGCGGCGCATTGAAGCCCCGGTTGGACGAAAACCCGTTGAGCAGTGTCGCCATGCCCGTGTTCTCGTTGCCCGGCAGCCCCCGGATGGCGATGTTGTCCCACAGCCCGCCAAAGTTGTTCTGGCGCGAGACCCCGCCCACATAGTCCAGCACATCATCCAGCCGCGTGGCACCCAGGTCGTCCAGCGTCTGGCGCGACATCACCCGCACGGATTGCGGCAGCTCGCGCAGCGGCAGAGTGGTCTTGGCGCCCTCGGCCTCGTCGGCGTAGTAGGTGCCCGAGGCACTGCGGCCCACCACGTCTACGGCAGACAGGGTGGGTGGGGTGACCACATCGCCGTCTGCGGCCCAGGCGGGGTGGAGGGAGGCCAGCAGGGCGGCGGTAGCCATGGCCGTCAAGGTGGGGCGTGGCAGGGCGGCAGGGCGTGAAGAAGAAAGAGAAGCAGAGGAAGAACGCATGGCAAACCAGTCCAAAAGCGGTGTGTGCAAAAGCCAGGAGCAACGCGGCCCACATCCGCCTGGGAGTTGGCAGGCGCACATGGCCGCGTGCCCACACCCACCCCACGGGGGTGAATGCAAGGGCAAAAACGAAAAGGGGATGCGCTGGGGAGCGCAGGCTGGCTGGGGTCTGACGCGTGTCAGGCCCGCTGGGCTGGCGGAGGATCGCGTGCAGCAAACGGCCAGCGCACCTGCTGGGCCGTGAAGGGGTCTGCGCCTTGCGGCGCGATGGCGCTGGGTTCTGCGGGGACTTGCGGTGGGCGCGCCGGCGCATGCGCCAGCCCCGCCTCCAGCGCGTGGGTCAGGCACCAGGCGCAGGTGGTGTGTGTCTCTTCGCTGTGCTCGTCGCTGGCTGCGGAGCTGGTTGCCGCGTAGGCATCCACATTGCCTGCGGTTGCTGAAGCCGCTGCGCTGCGCACCAGCTCCTGAATGTGCCGCGCCTCATGCAAGGGCGCACCCGCCAGCGCGTTGAACAACGCCACCAGCAGAAGCACGATGTGGAAAGGCAGGGCGGGGATGGTGCGGCGCAGCATGAGGGGATGCGAATCATACTCAACTGCGGGAGGTGGCGCGAGGAAGTGCCGATGGGCCGGTTACGCAATTTGGCAAGCTATAGTCTGCCGGGTTAAAGCTGCCGGGTTTGACGGAAATTTTATCCCTGGATTTTCGAACAGCTCCATGGCTGCAAACATAAGCCCCGAGCTACCTCCAAGAGGAATCAATGTCCACAATATCCCGCCCAGCCCAGTTTATTTCGCAAAGTTTGCGGGATATCTTATGTTTTGCATTTTCTTATACCGAGGTTGTTCATGGCCATTGAATCTCCGCTATTTCAGAGTTCCATGGAGTTATTTGGGCATTCAATAACTCATTTTAATGGAACAAGCGAGCTGGACAGAAAGCTTGTCATTCTGCATCTATCTAATGCAGTAGAGCTCCTGTTGAAAGACATGGTTCTTGACGGAGGGGAATCGATTTACAAAAATCCCAAGGAAACAATAACCATCAATGGCTGCATTGAAACCCTTCGATCAAAGTCCCTGACAATACCTTACCTGAATAAACTAGAGCTGCTGATCGACGAAAGAAATGCGTTGCAGCATAGATTTGGGTCGCCAAATGAGTTAACAACTATTTTTTACATGAATCTGGCGAAAGATTTTTTTAGGGAAGTGTTGAAGCTGCATTATGGTCAAGATCTATATGAGGTTCTTCCGCAATTTGCGGAAGAAAAAGATTTAGATGCTCTCATGATGCGTGAACCAGTAAATGAATCGGAACTGGAAAACCTTAAAAAGTTGGGAAAAGTGCATCCACTTGGAGCTTTGCTGGCTGCCATTGCATATCTTGAAAGAGCAATTTTAAAATTCGGAGAAAGTGTCGGCATTGCAAACAAATTCGGCTCCAACATGCCAATATCTGGGCGCTACCTTGAGATAAATGGGATTGAGTTGCCAGAGGACCTGAAAGAAAGACTCGATAAAACTCGACGCCTAAGGAATATGGCTGCACACGGAAGGGCAGAACCAACGCGAGACGATGTGGTAACCGCAATCTCAACGATCGAAGAGCTTGAAGCTTTCCTAAGCAAGCAGGACATTGAAAGCACCAAGGACAAGGTGTTTCTCGCCAGAAAACGAAGGGAAGCAGAGAGGCCCAACTACGACAACAGCAGGGTACTTATGCCGCCAGATCAATGGATGCATGAGGTGCTGAAAAACTTTCTTATGGTTGAGCCCTCGCTGGGGCAGAAAAAATTTATTATCGAAGTAAAAGAAGGAAAGATTATGCTCTCTGAGCTACCAGAGACGCTTCCTGGCGACGCGAGATCATTCGAATATATTTTTGTGCTGAATGATCGGGGTGACAATATCTCTAGTGAATCCGAGCGCATTAAATTGGAAATCATAAGAGATTGCGCGGTAGGTGCAGTACCGCAGGTCTAAAAGTGACGCTCAACAGCGCTCCCTTTAGTCGCTGAACTCGGCAAAGCTGCGCTTTGGCTCGCCGGTTAGCTCTACGTTGCAACGATAGCGCTCTAAAACTGAAGCACCATCGAAAGTAAAATTCACCGAGTTTTGAGGATTTTTTACACCAGTCTGTCCAAGAGAAAACGCCAGCAAATGCTGGCGTTTTTTATACTGAAGTGCCGAACACTACCCCTTCTGCACCATCTTAATAATGCTGGAAAAATCCAGCCCCCCATGCCCCGCCAGGCTGTGCGCCGCATACAAATTGCGCGCCATCCCCCCCAGCGGCGTCGCAGCCTTCACCGCCATCGCGTTCTCCTGCGCCAAGCCCAAATCCTTGAGCATCAGGTCCGTCCCAAACCCTCCCGCGTAGCCCTTGCTGGCGGGCGCGGTTTCCATCACGCCGGGGAAGGGGTTGTACTTCTCCAGCGCCCAGTTGCCGCCCGAGCTGCGGCGCATGATTTCGCTCAGCACCTTGGGGTCCAGGCCGTTGGCAACGCCCAGGGCAATGGCTTCGCTGGTGCCTGCCATCAGGATGCCCAGCAGCATGTTGTTGCAGATCTTGGCCGTCTGGCCTGCGCCCACGGCGCCTGCGTGGAAGATGTTGGCGCCCATTTTTTCGAGCACGGGGCGGGCGCGTTCCAGGTCGGCAGCGTCGCCGCCCACCATGAAGGTGAGTGTGCCTGCAATGGCGCCGCCGGTGCCGCCCGAGACGGGGGCGTCGATAAAGGCCACGCCCTTGGCTTTGGCGGCTTCGGCCACTTTGCGGGAGGTGGCGGCGGCTATGGTGGAGCAGTCGATGATCAGCGTGCCCGCAGGCAACTGGGCCAGCAACTCGCCCGCGCCGAGGAACAGGCCTTCCACATGCTGGCTGGCGGGCAGCATGCTGATGACGACTTCTGCGCCTGCGACTGCTGCCTTGGCGTCGGTGGCGATGGGCACGCCGTCCGCGGCCAGCTTGTCGCGGGCGGGTTGCGAGAGGTCGAACGCGCGCACTTCGTGGCCTGCCTTGTGCAGGTTGTGTGCCATGGGGCCGCCCATGTTGCCGAGGCCGATGAATGCGATTTTCATGCTGTGTTGCTCCTTGATGTCGTTGTGATGGTGAAAGGGAATGGGTGCAGCTTTGTTATGAATTTGATAGCTATAAAGGCTTATCGATTGCGCGGTAGCGGCCTAAAAAGCTTGAAATCTAGGGGCTGATGTCGGCCCCACGCTGGGCCAGCTCGGCGCGCAGCACCGAGCGGTGGCAGCGGGCTTCGTCCTCGCAGTAGCAGCCCAGCGATAGGGCGCCGTGGTGCGACAGGGCGGCCAGCAAATCCAGCGTGCGGCTGGCTTCCGGCTGGGCCAGTTCTTTGCGGAACTGTTTGGCGAAGGCTTCCCACGCCTTGTCGCCTTCTTGGCCGGGGGGCACCTGCTGGCCCTGGGCCATGAGGTCGGCGCTGGGGGAGAGCAGGGGGTACCACACGTCGTAGTAGTCGCGGCTCGCAAACTCGGCCTTGGGCACGCCACGCGGCGGGCGGCGCACGGTGCCGATGCGGGTGCCTTCCCCGGCGGCGCGCGGGGTGCCAAGGCGGAGGATGCGAAGGGACATGGTGGGGCTCCGGGTGGGTGGGTGTAGGGGCGAGTCAGTCGTCGGCTTCGAAGATGCTGTGCTTCTTGGCGGTCGGCTTTTTGGAGAGGGGCTTTGCGGCTTTGGCTGCGGCACCTTTTGTGCGCGCGCCTGTTGCTGTGACTTTCTTCGGCGTGGCGGGCTGGGCTTTGGCGACACTCCTTTTTTTCTTGGGCGGTGCAGCCTTGGCGTGCGGGTTGTAGGCCAGCGCTTCGTCAATCCAGAAGCTCCACTGCGTCCGGGTAGAAAACCCATTGGGCTCCACCCAGAAATAGCCCTTCATCCCGCCGCCCGGAGAGAGTTCGCGCGTGTTCTGCATCTCCTGCAGCTCGCCGTGCCGCTCCGGCGGCAAGCGCACCAGCAGCTCCTCGCCCTTGACTGCGATGCACATCTTGCCGTCCACGAAGAAGGCGTGCGTTCCAAACAGGGCGCGTTCTTCCACGTCACTGCGGTGCGCTAGCGCCGTGCGCACGGCGTCGATCAGGTGCAGGGTTTCGTCAGACAGCGGGCGGGCGGGCATGGTGAGAGCTAAAAATGCCGGTAGCGCTAGTGCAATATGCCTGGGTAGCTATGAATGTTGTAGCTACCGGATGGCCTCTGTGGCATCTCCATCCAGCATGCGCCGCGCAATGATCACCCGCATGATTTCATTGGTGCCTTCCAGAATCTGGTGTACGCGCGCGTCGCGCAGCAGGCGCTCCAGCGGGTATTCGCGGATGTAGCCGTAGCCGCCGTGCAACTGCAGGGCGTCATTGATGACGGTAAAGCCTGCATCGGTGGCAAAGCGCTTGGCCATGGCGCAATAGGTGGATGCGTCGCGCGCCCCGGCGTCCAGCTTGCTCGCGGCCAGGCGCACCATCTGGCGGGCGGCGACGAGTTCGGTCGCCATGTCGGCCAGCTTGAACTGCAGGGCCTGGAAGCTGGCGATGGGCTTGCCAAACTGCTTGCGGTCTTGCATGTATTGCTGGGCGGCATTGAGCGCGCCTTGCGCCGCGCCCACCGAGCAGGTGGCGATGTTGATGCGGCCGCCGTCCAGGCCCTTCATGGCGATCTTGAAGCCTTCGCTCTCGCGGCCCAGCAGGTGGTCGGCAGGGATGCGCACGTTGTCAAAGCTGATGGTGCGGGTGGGCTGGCTGTTCCAGCCCATCTTCTGTTCCTTCTTGCCGTAGCTGATGCCAGGTGTGTCGGCGGGCACGGCAAACGCGCTGATGCCGCTGGCGCCCGATGCTGCATCCCCAGTGCGGGCCATGAGCACCAGCACGTCGGTGCTGCCTGCGCCGCTGATGAAGGCCTTGGCGCCGTTAATGACGTATTCGTTGCCCACCAGCTCGGCGCGGGTCTTGAGCGAGGCGGCGTCGGAGCCCGCGCCGGGCTCGGTGAGGCAGTAGCTTGCGAGCTTTTCGCCGGTGGTGAGCAGCGGGCCCCAATGGTCGCGCACGGCGGGCGTGGCCCAGGTGCCCAGCATCCACGTGGCCATGTTGTGGATGGTGATGAAGGCGGTGGTGCTGGGGTCCACAGCCGCCATTTCTTCAAAGACCAGCGTGGCGTCCAGGCGGGGCAGGGCGAGGCCACCGGCGGCTTCGGGTGCGTACAGGCCACAAAAGCCCAGCTCGCCCGCCTTGGCGATGGCTTCTTTCGGGAAGATGCCTTCCTCGTCCCAGTGCGCGGCGTGGGGTGCGAACTCAGCTTGTGCAAAGTCGCGGGCCGTCTGGGCAAAGGCGCGTTGTTCTTCGGTGAGTTCAAAGTCCATGGTGTTCTGTCTCGTCGTCGGTTCTTGTTGTTCTGGTGGCCTTGCTCAGGGCTTGGCGGACGGGTGGTCCAGCGTGAGCCAGCGCATCAGGCCCTTGCGGCGCGCCTGGGTTTCGGCCGTGAGGCACTCGTGGTACAGGCGCGGCCACTGGGGTCGCGATTCGTTGCTGCGCTGCGCCTGCTTGCAGCGGGTGGTGCGCTCGCGCTGCCAGGCGGTGTGCTCCTGCCGCAGCTGGGGCCGCTCGTGGGCCGACAGGGCGCGCATCACGTCGCCGTAGAGGATGGCGATCTCGGTGTCTGCCGCCTGGAAGGCTTGCACGGCGCAGGCGTTGGTTTCTTCCACGGTGCCACCGGGTTTGCAGGCGGCACCAGCTTGCGCGTGGGCATCGGCCCCGATCAGCATCACGCTCGCAGCACCGAAGACCATGGCCCATCTCTGCATCGTTGTCTGAAAAGTTTGCATGCCCTGCTTTTACCACCGCGCACAGTCGTTGAAACCGGCGCGGCCCAGGCCAGTGCCACCGTGCAAGGGCCGCCCCGCCGCACGGGTGGCGTCCCCCTTCCCTCGCAAAGCGCGAGAGAAGGGGGAAGGCGCGCAGCGCCTCAGGGGGATGTCACTTCAAGCTAATCGTCGTGTTCACACCATGCGAGATGGTGCTGTCGTCAAACCAGCGCGCCGTCACGGTCTTGGTCTGCGTGTAGAACAGCACGACCTGCTTGCCGTAGGGGCCCAGGTCGCCCAGCTTGGAAGCGCGCGAGCCAGAGAACGAGAACAGCGGCACGGGCACAGGGATTGGCACGTTGATGCCGACCTGGCCCACGTCGATCTCTTCTTGGAACTTGCGGGCTGCAGCGCCCGATTGGGTGAAGATGGCAGTGCCGTTGCCGTTGGGGTTGTCGTTGATGAAGGCAATGGCTTCATCGATGTCTGCCGCAGCCGACAGGCACAGCACGGGGCCAAAGATTTCCTGGTCGTAGATGCTCATGCCGGGCTTGACGCCGCTGAACACCGTGGGGCCCACGAAGTTGCCCTTTTCGTAGCCAGCCACCTGCGGGTTGCGGCCATCCAGCTCCAGCGTGGCGCCGTCGGCAATGCCGCGCTCGATCAGGCCCTGCACGCGGTCCTTGGCGGCGCAGGACACCACGGGGCCCACGTCCGTGCCTTTTTCTACACCGGCGCTCACCTTCAGGGTCTTGGCCTTGGCAACCAGCTCGGGGATCCACTTTTGCGCCTCGCCCACCAGCACCACCACCGACAGCGCCATGCAGCGCTGGCCAGCGGCGCCAAAGGCAGCACCGGCCAGGGCGTTCAGGGTCTGTTCCTTGTTGGCGTCAGGCATCACGATGGCGTGGTTCTTGGCGCCCATCATGCATTGCACGCGCTTGCCGTTGAGGCTGGCGCGGTTGTAGACATGGGTGCCCACCTTGGTGGAGCCCACGAAGCTGATTGCCTTGATGTCCTTGTGGTCGCAGATCGCGTTCACAGCGGCTTCGCCACCGTGGATCACGTTGAGCACGCCAGGGGGGATGCCCGCTTCGAGCGCCAGCTCCACCAGGCGCATGGTCACCATGGGGTCTTGCTCGGAGGGCTTGAGCACGAAGGTGTTGCCCGTGGCAATGGCCATGGGGAACATCCACAGCGGGATCATGGCGGGGAAGTTGAAGGGGGTGATGCCTGCGCACACGCCCAGCGGCTGCAGCAGGGTGTAGGTGTCCACGCCGCCAGCCACGTTGTTGGCCAGCTCACCCAGTTGCAGGTTGCCAATGCTGGCAGCGTGCTCGACCACTTCCAACCCACGGAACACATCACCTTCGGCGTCGGGCAGGGTCTTGCCTTGCTCTGCCGTGAGGATGGCGGCCAGCTCGGCCATGTTTTCGCGGATGAGCTGCTGGTACTTGAGGAAGATGCGGGCGCGGGTGCCGATGGGGGTCTTCTTCCAGGTCTTGAACGCTTCCTTGGCCGAGGCCACTGCGGCATTGATTTCATCGGCCGTGGCAAACGGCACGCGGGCCAGCACTTCTTGCGTGGCGGGGTTCACCACATCACGCCACTCGGTGGACTTGGATTCGACGAATTTGCCGCCGATCAACAGTTTGACGGTGGGGGCCAGCACGGCCGTGGAAGTGGGTGCGTTCATGGGTTTGTCTCCTGGAAAAAACGGGCAAAGGTGCGGGCAGGGTGCCCGGAACTTCGCCATCCTAGCTGTGCAGAATTGTCTGCACAATAGACAATGGTGCGCACGAGGTTTGCAAAAATGCACATCGCTGCTTTTACCTCCGACCTTTGCGCATCCTTGTTTGCGTAATTGCTCACTGATTCAAGGACTACCCCGTGGACTGGGACAACCTGCGCTACTTTCTGGAGCTGGCCCGCGCTGGCACGTTGGTGGGGGCCGCGCGCCGCCTGGCCGTAGACCACACCACGGTGGCGCGCCGCCTGCAGGCGCTCGAAAAGCAGGTGGGCTCCGCCCTGTTTGCGCGCGAGGCGGGCGGCCACCGGCTGACCGAGGCCGGGCGCGCACTGCTGCCCCAGGTCGAGGCCATGGAAGCCGCCTTTCTGGCGGTGGAAAACGCCGCCCCCGGCGTGCGCCAAGGCCTACATGGCCTGGTGCGCATTGGAACCACCGAGGGCTTTGGCAACCTGATCCTGGCGCCCCAGTTGGCCCGGTTTGCGCTGGACCACCCCGGTCTGGTGGTGGACCTTCTGGCCCTGCCGCGCCTGGTGCACCTGTCGCGCCGCGAGGCCGACATCGTCATCTCGCTGGAGCGCCCGGCGCGCGGCGCGGTGGTGGTCGTGAAGCTCACCGACTACGTGCTGCAACTGTATGGAGCGCGCAGCTACCTGCAGCGCCATGCCCCCATCCACACGCCAGACGACCTGCGGGGCCACACCTTCATCAGCTACGTGGACGACCTGCTGTTTAGCAAGGAGCTGCAGATCCTGGACGAGCTGCACCGCCCCGCGCATTTCGCACTGCGCAGCACGAGCATCCTGGCCCAGTACGAAGCCGCCCGCGTGGGGGCGGGGCTGGCTGTGCTGCCCGCCTTTGTGGCAGCGCAAGACCCATCGCTGGTGCCTGTGCTGCCGGGGGTGGCACGCTTTCAGCGCACCTTTTGGATGTCCATGCCCGGTGACAACAAGCACGTGGCCCGCATGCAGGCCACGTGGGCGTTTTTGCGGGAGGCGGTGGCGGCTCAGCAGGGGTTGTTGTTGCCTGCGGTGATTGCTACTTAATTGATAGCTGATAAGTCAATTTCGACTAGCACTACAGCCCGTTGGATTCCATTTCCTGATCTTTGGGGGCGCTACCTGTGCGGCTGGAGTCCATGGCTCAGGACACGTTTCGAGGGCGCTCGTGTCGGGGCGGGTATTGGGTGTTTGTCCCCAGCTTTTGGGCCGACCTATCGACGCAACACTTGCCCCGGCGTCCGCCACTGCAGCGGTACCAGGTCATACAGCGGGCTGGGCTCGCGCTGCCAGCCGCTGGTGGGTGCAGCGTTGGTCATGCCGGTGGGCGAGCTGTTGGTGCCGATGTGGAGGCCTGCGAGCTGCTGCATCCACGCGACGTCGATGGCGCCGCCTTGCAAGGGTCTGGAGAAGATCAGCTCCAGCATCTTGCGGCCCTGTGGGTCGCCGCTGCTGGCTGCTACCTGGTACAGGCGCACGGCCTCGGTGTAGTTGGCAGGTACGCCGTCGCCGCGGTGGTACCGCTGGGCCTCCGCGTACCAATCTGCAGCGCTGTAGCGGGCTGATCGGGTGCGGGCGTTGGGACCGCTCTGGATGCGGCGGGCCAGAAGGCGGGCGTTGGCAGCGGCGGCCTCGGATTTTGCAGACGCTGATTGAAACTGGACCATCGCCTGTTCGAGATCGCCGCTGGCGATGAACTCCAGCCCCAGTTCGTTGCCGGCCTGCGCGTTGCCGGCGCGCACGGCTTGCGTCAACAGTTTTTGAAGCGATGGGCTGGTCGTCGCTGGGGCCGCCGAGCCGGGATATCGGTCGGGTGAGGACGAGCGGGGCTCGGCCAATGGGGCCAATGCCTTGGCCGCATGCCATTCGAGGTATTTGGCAAGCCCCGGATCGGCACGGCCCACCAGCGCAATCCAGTACATGGCGGTTGAAGGATTGGGTGCTGCCACGCACCCGCTGAGCTGGCACCACGCAAGGCCCGCAGGTGCCAGGGGGTGGCTGAGCATTTGCGCACGTTCAAACCAGTGCTGGGCCTGCGCCGAGTCAGCGGGCATGGCCAGGCCATGCAACGCCAGCAATCCCAAAAGCCACGCCGCATCGGCAGGCGTCAGGTCGCCCGTTGATCGCGTTGTAGGGGCAGGGGG